>PMDT01000124.1 GCA_003154555.1 Spirochaetaceae bacterium | reverse complement strand
TGAAGATGTTGCCCACCTCGACGCCGCGGACCAGGGACACGGGCGCCCCGCACTTTTCGCAGGCGTCCCCTTCCGCCGCGGCGGCGATGTCGCAGATAAGCGTCGGCGAGTAGTCGCGCGGAATGTTCGTATTGCGAAGGTGATAGCCCTCTTCATTTGCGCCGGCAACGAGGTTTGCTGATGCGGCGACCGCCTCATCCACGACAACGAGCGTGGATGCAGGAAGCCCGATGGGCGAGGCGTAGCCGGGCACGGCACCGGCGGCGCGTATCTCTTCCTCCGTGGCAGGGCGCAGATCATGGGCGTGCACCGCGGCCGCGAGCTTCGTCTCATTGCACTCGCTGTCGCCGCGCACCACCGCGAAGACGAAGCGCTCGACATCGCCCGACGCCATCATGAATACCGCCTTTGCCGTGTCAGCGCGCGCCACCCCGAGAAGGCGGGCCAGGTCATCGATGGTGGTGCATCCCGGCGTGGCGATCCTTTCAAGGGGGCGCGCGGCTGCCGGTGGCACCGCGGCGCGCCGGAAACGGGCGATCTGCCGGTTGGCGGAGTAGCCGCAGGCAGCGCAGCGCACGATCGTGTCCTCACCGGCCGGCGTGAGGTACATGAACTCGTNNGAAAGGTAGGCCGCGTAATGCGCCGCGTACTGCCTGTCCAGGCCTGCCTCATCCGCGTCGATGCTGTAGGAATCTTTCATGGTGAACTCGCGTACGCGGATGAGCCCGGCCCGGGGTCGCGGATCGTCGCGGAACTTCGTCTGGATCTGGTAGACAAGCCGGGGAAGCTGGCGCCAGGAGCGGATCTCCGTGCGGCAGAGATCCACCGCCACCTCTTCATGCGTCATTGCAAGCGCCATCTCGCGGTCGCGCCGATCGCGGAACCTCGCCATTTCCGGACCGATGGAGTCCCACCGTCCCGACGTCTTCCAGAGCTCCGCGGGCTGCACAACCGGCATCAGGAGCTCCTGGCCGCCGATGCCGTCCATCATCCGGCGGAGCATCGACTCGATGCGCGCCGTGGATCGCCGCCCGAGCGGGAGCAGCGAAAAGAGGCCCTGGCCGAGCTGGCGCACGAATCCCGCGCGCACCAGGAGCGCGTGGCTTGCGCTTTCCGCCCCGGCGGGTGCTTCCCGCAGGGTGGTGCCGAAGAGCTGGGACATTCTCATGCGTCGATCCTATTTCTCCGTCATGACCCAGACGCCGTTCCATTCCGCCTCGGGTGGAGCGGCTGCAAGGAGCCTGCACTTCTTCGCGTAGGATTCCGCGGCAGGATCGGCGGCGGCAACGCTTCCAAAGATGCGTTCCGCTTCGACGAAACTGCCCGCGTAGTATTGCGCAAGACCGGCGGCGAATGTCTCAAGCTGCGGCTTGCGCGCCGCGTACTCTTCCGCAAGCATCGGCTCGTAGACCGTCACCGGCTCCTTGCGTCCCACGACGGCCACCCGCGAGAGCTCACGCACGGGAAACGCGCCGCCGATCTTCTGCACCACGGGGGCGGAAATCATTGTATAGGTCCCGAATTGCTTGTTGATGCCTTCCAGGCGCGCGGCGAGGTTCACCTGGTCGCCGAGCATCGTGTAGTCGAATCGCGTCTTGGAGCCCATGTTGCCGACAACGGCGAACCCGGTGTTCATGCCCACCCGCATGCGCATGTCCTTGCCGATGCGCGCCTTGACGGCCGGCCTCATCTCGGCGAGCTTTGCCTGGCAGCGCAGGGCCGCACGCACGCCGCGCAAGGCATGATCCTCCAGCGGAAGGGGCGCGTTCCAGAAGGCGATGATCGCGTCACCTTCGAACTTGTCGATCGTGCCCCCTTCCTCCTGGATGATATCGACCATCGCGGAGAGGTATTCATTGAGGAGCGCCGTGAGGTCCTCCGGTGTGAGGGCTTCGGAGATGCCCGTGAAGCCCTGCACGTCGGAGAAGAANNGATCACCGCGGGGCTCAGGTACTGCCGAAACGCACTCTTGAGGTAGCGTTTCTGCTGCCCCTCTGTGGCGTAACTGGCGAGGCTCGATCCCACGAGTGAAAGGACGACGCCGAGCTCCAGCGACACGATCTGCAGCCAGGAGCCCAGGGCATAGGCAGCGATGCCGAGCGCCGGGGCGAGCGGCAGGAATATGACGTAGACGAGCGCGTTCCTCCCCGCCCCCGAAACGAGCGACACGGCGACACCAGCCCCCAGGCAGAGAACCAGGAGGAGCAGGATGGTCAGCAGGACGGGAACCGAGCGCATGAAGTCGCCTGACAGGAGATTGTCGAGCATGGTCGCATTGACCTCCATGCCGGGGTAGCTGCCCGACATGGGCGTGGGCTTCAGGTCCAGGGCGCCCGGCGTTGTCACGCCGACGAACACGTACTTGTCTTTGAAGAGGGCGGCGTCCTTGCCCAGATCGGCGCCTCCTTCGATCTGCGCTTCCTCTGAAATGACCCACGCCGCGTTCACCGACTTGTGCGTCTGGGTCGGGCCACGGTAACGGATGATCGCGTTTCCCTCCCGGTCGATGGGTACAGTGGTCCCCCCGACCGTGAGCGCGCCCGGG
>PMDT01000272.1 GCA_003154555.1 Spirochaetaceae bacterium | reverse complement strand
GCACGCGCAGGAGCTTGATCTGCATGGCCGCGGAGAGGTCCCCGATCTCGTCGAGAAAAAGCGTGCCGCCCTGCGCGAGCTCGAAGCGGCCCTTGCGCGCCGCCACGGCCCCCGTGAAGGCGCCTTTCTCATGTCCGAACAGCTCGCTCTCGATGACACCCTCCGGCAGCGCGGCGCAATTCACCTTCACGATCGGCTTCGCCGCGCGCCTGCTTGCATAGTGAAGGGCGTGGGCGACGAGCTCCTTGCCGGTGCCGCTTTCGCCCCGCAGCAGGACCGTCGTGTCGCTCGCCGAGACCTGCGCGATGAGCTGGTAGACCTCTTCCATTGCCTTGGAGTTGCCGATGATGTTCGACGGCCGGAACCTGTCCTTCAGCTCGTCCTGCAGTCGCAGGTTCTCCTGCACGAGCCTCTCCCTCTCCTCCTGCGCGGACTGACGGAGACGGACGGCCTGCGCGATGAGCGAGGCGATGATGGAGAGGATCCGCGCATCGGCCTGGAGCACCGCGAGGTTTGTCGCCGGACGATCCGCGCTGAGTGCACCGATCACCTCCCGGCCCAGCTTGATCGGCACGCAGACGAAGGAGAGCTCGCCGGCGTCGGGCGTCGCACGGGCGCCGGTGCGATCGAGGAAAGCCGGCTCCTCCGAGATGCGCGGTACGACGGCGGGTTTGCCGGTCTGGATGACCTTGCCCGTGATCCCTTCCCCCAGCTTGTAACGGCCCTTCTTCTTCTGGCTGGCGGAAAGCCCATAGGCTGATTCGATCGAGATCTCGCCCGTTGCGCGGTTGAGCAGCGTGAGCGTGGCGAACTTCATCTCCAGCGATCGGGTGATTACCTCGAGGACCGGCTCGACGACTGTCCTCAAATCCAGGCTTGAGTCGAGGATCTGGCTGATCTCGAAGAGGATGGACGGCTCGGCGGGCGCCCCGCTCCTTTTCTTCTCCGTGGACATCGATGCCTCCGTTGCAGCCACAATAATGTATGATTCCCCGAAAAAAGATACAGAAACGTAGTGCCGATCCGGCGCGCTGTCAAGGGAAAACCGCATCGTGCCCGGGAGCCCCGACGCGCAATCGTTGACAGCGTCCGCCGGCTCCCGTATAAACCATGCATGAACCCACTGGCCCAGGAATTGAATGCCGTTCTTTCCGGGAGCGTCGCCGGCGCCCTTCTGTCTCCGCTCGGCCGGCGGCTCTATTTCCCCAAGGGAATCGTCGCGCAGTCCGCGGAGGCGAAGAAAAGCGCCACGCGCGCAAATGCGACCATTGGCATCGCCACGCGGGAGGGCCAGCCTGTCTTCCTCAAGGCGATCCGCTCGCTCGTCCCCGGGCTCACGCCCGACGAGATCTTCCCNNATCGGCGATGCGACCTTTTCTCTCCCCCTCGTCGTTGCGGGTCTCACCTGCGGCATCTCCACTCTCGCCGATCTCTTCGCGGATGCGGGAGACACGCTCGTACTTCCCGACCTGCATTGGGACAATTATCCGCTGATCTTCGAAACCCGCCGGGAGGCGACAATCATCACCTTCCCCTTCTTCAGCGCCGCCGGTGGCTTCAATGTCGAGGGCCTGCGGACCACCCTGGCCCGCGCCGCGAGATCCGGGAAGGTGCTGCTCCTGCTCAACTTTCCCAACAACCCGACGGGCTATTCCCCGACGCGCGCGGAGGCAGACGCCATCATCGCCACAATCCGCGACGTCGCGGCGGGGGGGGCGAAATGCCTCGTCATCACGGACGACGCCTACTTCGGGCTGTTCTATGAGAAGGACATCTATTGCCAGTCACTCTTTGCCCGGCTGTGCTGCCTGCATGAGAACGTGCTTGCGGCAAAGGTGGACGGCTCCACGAAGGAAGATCTCACGTGGGGATTCCGCACGGGCTTCATCTCACTCGGGGCAAAAGGAATCACCCCCGAGCAGTACGACGCCTTGACGCGCAAGCTCATGGGTGCCGTGCGCTCCACGGTCTCCAATTCGAGCATCCTCGCGCAGAGCCTCATCCTCCACGCGATGCAGAGCCCTGACCGGGACGCGCAGAAGCAGGAAGCGGCGAAGATCCTGCGCGAGCGCTACCTCGCGGTGAAGGCGATACTCGCGCACAAGAAGAGCTCCGCTATTGAGCCGCTGCCGTTCAACTCCGGCTATTTCATGAGCTTCCGTCTGCTGAAGGGATTCGCTGAGGATCTTCGCAAAGCGCTGCTTTCCCGGAGCGGGATCGGCACCATTGCCATTGACGAGCACTGTCTGCGGGTTGCTTTTTCGAGCGTGGACGTCGAGAAGCTTGAAGAGGTCTATAACACGATCTACGCCACGGCGGAATCGCTGTAGCCAGGGACGGCGAAGTGCGCCGAGGCCAGGGATGGCCGACAGGCGCGCTGTAGCCAAGGAACGCGTAGCGCGCTCAAACTCCGCGGGACACCGCGGAAGGGCGCGTGAATTCCGTGCGGGGGCTACGGGTTGACCAGGAGCCTGCCCAGGTCCTTCAGCTCGGTGATGCGTTCGTAGACGGGGCGCTTCTTTTCATGTGCGGCGCGGTCGAGCGCCGTGACCTTCAGGTACAGCTCGTTGATGAGGTCCGAGAGAATCGCCAGGTTGACGGGAAAGTTCTGCGCGGCCATGTCGCGGAGCACCCGCTCCTGGTCCGTGCTCCCCAGGGCGAGCATCCCCTTGATATTGGGCATCAGCTTTCCCCGTGCCTCGTGAATGAAGTGAGCGGCAGCCAGGACCATCTCGTACAGCTCATCGAACTGGAAACCCTGCTGGAGATAGTACTCGGACTTGTTCGTCAGGTTCTCCAGCCTGTCCCATTCGGCCTGCTGGAGCTCCAGAACGACGAGAGCCTTGCGAATAAAGCGGTTGGACACATTGTTCAGAAAGTGGTCTCCGATCTTTTCGACGATCCTGAAGACATCCGGGTCCTTGATAGTCACCTTGCGCGCCTCTCAGGGAGACAGGGTACGCGCAGGGTCGTCATCGGTCAAGCGCGACTGTGATGGAAGCCGTCCAACTCACGGGCCGGGCTGATAGAGACGGCCCTGGCGGGCGCCGCGGGCGCGCATTTCCCGGGTGAGAAGCGTCATGAAAACCTGTTTCGGGGGGAATGTTCGCGGCGCGGCAAGTCTCTTGCGCGGCGTGTCGCAGGTGAGACGCATGATCACCGTCTGCGGAGGAAGGAGCTCAAGGACGGAGATCACGTAGTCGAGGTGCCGGCCGGCGGCGGGCACCGTGACCTCACCCTGGAGGAACTCGCGGGCAAGCGGGGTTGCAAGCGGCACGTGGAGATTGTGGATCTTCACACCGTCGGGACGCAGCGCCGCGACCCAGCGCGCCGTCGCCGAAAGCTCAGAGGCGCCTTCGCCCGGCAACCCGAAGATGAGATGAATCGCCACCTTCAACCCCCGATCGGTGAGGAGCCGGTGGGCAGCGAGGAAGTCGGCGGTCGTGTGGCCGCGCCCGATCCGCCGCAGCGTTTCGTCGTGGGCGGACTGGAGGCCAAGCTCGACCCATACATCCAGCCCGCGATCCTGGTAGGAGGCCAGCAGATCCGCTTTTTTCGCATCGATGCAGTCCGGTCGGGTGGCGACATTGAGACCTTTGAATGGGGCCAGCGCGAGCCCCGCGTCGTAAACGCGCTGAAGCGTTTGCACCGGCGCGTGGGTGTTGGAGTATGCCTGGAAAAAAAGGATGAACGCCTCAGCCGCGTAGCGCCGCTTCAGGAATGACACGGCGTTGCTCACCTGCGGGGCGAGCGATTCGGCGTCGTGCGGCAGCGCGCTCACCGCGTGTGACGGAATGAAGGGCTGGACGCACGCTTCCTGGTAGGGGGCGCGCGCTCCTTCCTCGCCGCAGAAAGTGCATCCGGATCCCGACCTTCCGCCGCTGCGGTGCGGACAGCCGAAGCCGGCGTCCACCGCCACGCGGTACACCGTGCACCCGTGCCGTTCCCGAAGATAGCGGGAGTAGGTGAAGTAGGGAGGCTCCGCGGGATGCATGGCGTCCTCAAGGATAGCAGATGACCGCCATTGACAACAAGAATCGCTCTTCCTACAGTGCTCGCGATGGCGTGGGTCGTGAAAAGCAGCAAGAGGCCGGCATTTCCTGTCATCTTTTCAACGTTCGCGGCGCTTCTCTGCGCGCTCCTCGCCGGGTGCGGGCTCGGGCTCGAGCCGACCGTGCAGCTCGTCACCAACAGACCGGAGATGGCCGCCTACGTCGACCGCTTCAACGCCGTGCAGTCGGATGTAAAGGTGGAGATCAGCTACCAGGAGACGCCGGCACAGGCGGTGCTCGACGGCGCGGCCGGGGACGTCGTCATTGGCGAATGGCTGGCCAGCCCCGCGGTCATGGACCGCATGGACGGCCTCGGGGACATCGTCAAGCCCGGCAAGATCGACCCGTCGTGGTTCTATTCGCGGCTGCTCGCCATGGGGTCGCGCGACAACAGGCCCGTGCTCGTGCCGCTTTCATTTTCCCTCCCGGCGATCGTCTACGTGCGGGGCCCGACCGACCTGCCGACGATGTTCATGCCCCTGGACACTCTGCGGTCCATGAGCAGGCCGTTCAACAAGACCGACAAGAACGGGGCTCTTTCGAGTGTCGGTTTTTCTCCCACGTGGAGTGCCGATTTTCTCACTTCGACGGCGCTTCTCTTCGGCACGCACCTGCGGCCGGGCCGCAACGGCATGCCGACGTGGGATGAGAACGGCCTTCGGAAAACCGTGGATTTCGTCACCTCGTGGGTCGCGGACATAAGCGGGGGCGCCGCCGACGGCAGCTTCGCCGCCCGCTACGTGCTCAACCAGCCGTGGGCATGGCACAAGCTGCTGGCAAACCCTCCGCGAGCCCTTTTCGGATTCGCGTCATTCACAGACTTCTTCGGATTGCCGGAAGAGGAGCGCCGCGACCTTGATTTTCGCTGGCTCTCGCAGGATGGGTTGATTCCGGTTCTGGACGACGTGCTTTTCGCGGGAATACAGAGGTCGTCCCGCGACAAGAGCGGGGCGCGCGCTTTCCTGCAGTGGTTCTGCTCGCTCAGCGTTCAACAGACCCTGATCACGGTGAACCAGTCCAGAAGGATCGGTGTGTTCGGAATCACCAACGGGTTCTCGGCGCTGAAAGGCATTAATGAGAAGGACCTGCCGATGAAATATCCCCTGCTGCTGGGGCATATTCCACAGGAAAATCTCCTTAGCTTTCCCGAGACCCTTCCGGATTCCTGGCTTCGGGTTCGGGACGTCATCGATCCCTGGATTGTTGCCACGGCCCGGGGTCAGGAGACGGAAACACTCGAGAAAAAGCTCGAAGAATGGCAGAATGCCCAGAAAAAGTGAGGGAAACGGCCCTCGGAAAGCCCCCCGGGGACATTTTCATTGACAGCTCGCACTATCTGCTCTATGATCGCCGCATAAGATAATCCACCAGGGAGGTTGCCTATGGCGACAGTAGAGTTGCGAAACA
>PMDT01000140.1 GCA_003154555.1 Spirochaetaceae bacterium | reverse complement strand
TAGAAATCGCACATGATGTTTTCCATGCCGCGCAGCGTCCACAGCCGCTCGTAGAGGCAATAGGCCCAGTAGATCCCAAGGTACCTGCTGCCCGCCAGCGCGCGAGCTTCCGCGGGAGTGGCCTCGAATGCCCGAGGCTGATTCGCGTCCGGCCAGTGGTCCAGGATGGCGTCAAGCATCGACCAGTCGGTGATCGCGAGGCTCGAGTCGGGGGCGTTGCGCACGGGCTCTCCGGGCGGCGGCGGTGCGTGCATCCACGTGTAGCCCGGGATGTATGTCGGTGAACGCGGATCTTCCCAGATCAGCGGGCGGCGCACGCGCACGAAATATGCATCCTGGGGGTATTCGTCCTGGAGCGCCCGCACCTGCGCCGCGCGGTCCCCGAAGGCATCGGGGGGATTCCAGTACTGTGCAAGGAGCATGGGGACCCTCGAGGGATAGCACCTTTCGATGGCCTTGACGACTTCCTCCGCGGGAAGCGGCGGGCGGCTCATGCCCGCACCTCCTTCGGGACCTTCACCCCGACGCGCTTTCCCGCCTCGATGACGAGGTCCCAGACGCTGCGCTCGACCGGGATGCCCTCCGCCAGCCTTTTCTCCCGCAGGCGGAAATCGTAGAGCCCTGGCACGACGACCTCGCTGAAGCCGGGGGCCGGCGCGGATGACATCTGGTAGGCGCACATCGAATCCACGAGGCTGCGGAACGCCGCCCTTCCGAAGAATGCGTCGGGGTCCACGACGATAATCGCAAAACCGTTGGCCCCGGGATTATGCTGCGTCATGTCCAGGCCCGCCATGATGCCGCCCATGATCTCCACCATCATCGACAGGCCGTATCCCTTGTAGCCGTACGCGGAACCGAAGGGAAGGATCGTGCCGCTGGGCGCCGCCGGGTCGAGACTGAGCGCGGTGATGACCGCAGGATCGGTGCTGGGGTTTCCTTCCACGTCCTGGATCGTGCCCGGAGGCGCGGGCTTTCCGGCGAGCTTCAGCATGTTGAGCTTGCCCCCGGCGATCATGCAGGTGGTCATGTCCAGCACGACGGGCCACTTCTCGGTGGGTGCACCGAATGCAAGCGGGTTGGTCCCCAGCCTGCCCTCCCTGCCGCCCCAGGGCGCGACGATGTGCCCGACCTTCTGGTTGTTGCACGTGGCAAATGCGAAGTATCCCCGCTCCGCTGCCCTTTGCACGTAGCTGCCCACGCGCCCGACATGGCTGCAGCGCGTGCTCACGATGTAGGCGATGCCCCCGTCGCGCGCCTTGCCGCAGGCGAGGTCCGTCATGTAGGTGGCGCCCACCTGGCCGAAATTGAGGCCGCAGTCCACCACGGCCGTGTTGCGCTGCTCCCGCACGATGCGATGCGCGGCGCCCGGGGTGATGCGTCCGCGGTGCACGTAGTCGACATACTCATTGCAGCGCACGATCCCATGCGAGTCGTAGCCCATGAGATTCGCCTCCACGAGCTCGGAGGCGACGAGTGCGGCCTCGCGGAGCGGCGCCCCGCAACCGACGAATATGTCGGCCCCGACCTGGCGGAGGAAATCGGCGCCAGCCGGGGCAACGCCTTGCTCAGGAGCCATATCGGAGCCCCGTCTCGATGAATGTCATGATATTCTCCTCGACCGCGCGGGGCATAGGGCAGTGATACGGGGTGCAGCTCGGCGAAAGGATGAAGCCCCCGCCCTCGCTGCCCACGCGCAGCGTGTCCCGCACGATGCGTTGCAAGTCCCTCGGGGTCGCGCGCGCAAGATCGTCGTACTGGATATTGCCGATGAGGCAGATGTCTCGGCCGAGCTCCCGCTTGACCTCCGCAAGGTCGCAGTCCCCCGTTGCGCCCACGGGCTCCAGCGGGTGGATACCGTCAGACCCCATTGCGATGAAACGGGGAAGGAACTGACGCACCTTCCCGTGGCTGTGGTAATACACCAGCGCGCCATGGCGATGTATGAGCCGGATCAGCGGCCCGTCGTACGGCTCGATGTAACGCGTGAAAGCCGATGGCGGCATGAGCGGCGGGATGGCATACTCCGCCCCGCCGATGTTCATGATGACCGGCACCCTGAGTCGGGGCAGGATGTAGTCGAGGTATGCGTGCTGTCGTTCGAGGCAGACATCGAGGTAGCGGCGGACGATCTGTTGCTCTTCCAGCGCCAGGATGGCGAAATCCGCGGGTCCGATGGATCCGGCAAGGGTGCCCAGCGGCCCAAGGAAGGCGATGCGGAAGAAGGCGTCCCGCTGGGATCGGGCCGCGAATGCGTGCAGCTCCGCGAGCCACGCGTCGAGCCGGGGGTTGCCCTCGGGGGGGAGAAACGGCACTGAAAGGACGCGCTCGATGTCCTTCCGGTTCTCGAAGAGGTGCTTGCGGTAGCCGATATAGTCCCCGGTATCCCCCTTTTTGGAGACCTCGGTGAACTGGATCCCTTCCGGAAAGCTGTAGCAGGTCTCGATCCAGCCCTCGTCGAGCTCCGAATCAGTCTTCAGGGGCTCCTGGCCGGTGCACTGGAAACCCGCGAAAAGCGGACGGGTATAGAAAACGTCAGCGTGGGTCATTACGAAATGACGGAACTCCGCGCTGGTACCCGGGCTCTCCTCGCTGCAGAAGCAGAAGACCGGGGCGCGGTCGGGTGTCTGGCGCCGCAGAGCCGCGAGCGTCCGTTCGTGAGGGCTCATGAAGGTGTGAGGAACAGCATATTCCGACGTGACCATGGTTCACGCTAAAGCTATTCGTAACACTTCGAATGTCAACGAACACGTGAGACGCTCACTCAATAGAAATGTCCCCAGCCACGGGCTCGCTTTCGTGCATCCAACTCCGCCAGGAGCGGAAGGCACTTGCTCGCCCTCGGCATCCTGCCTACGGTAATCCGTGGCATTTGCGGCCACGGTAATCCGTGGCATTTGCGCGGCCACGGAGGGACATTTCTATAGAGTGCGGAAAGGCCGTCCGTTGACATTCGGGGCTGTTGGAATAGTGTAACGGGGAACTCGACACCCGGTCTCACCACGACGGAGGCATCATGAAAATCTCACGCATTCGAACGGCCAAGGGCGCGATCGTCCACGCGGTCCTGGAGGGCGACAAGGCCCAGCCCATCTCCGGGGACATCTTCGGCTCGTGGAAGAAGGACGGCCGTCCCGTCCCGATGGCGGACGTGAAGCTCCTGGCACCCCTCATACCCGTCAATCTTCTCTGCTTCGGCAAAAACTACAGGGCGCACGCGGCCGAAGGAGGCGAGGCGCCTCCGACGGAACCGCTGCTCTTCATGAAGTCCTCTTCCTGCGTCACCGATCCCGAGTCGCCGATAGTCATTCCCCGCGTCGCACCCGGCCAGGTCGACTACGAATCGGAGCTTGCCGTTGTGATCGGAAAGGCGGCGCGGAACGTGGACCGCAATGATGCGCTTTCATACGTCTTCGGATACACGTGCGCCAACGACGTCAGTGCCCGCGATGTGCAGGGCAAGGACGGCCAGTGGTCGAGGGCAAAATCGTTCGACACCTTCGGTCCCCTGGGACCCTGGATCGAGACGGAGCTCAATCCCTCGCACCTGCGCATCCAGGGAAGGCTGAACGGAAAGACGATGCAGGACGCCTCCACCGCGGACCTCATCTTCGACGTCGCCTACCTGATCAGCTACCTGTCCCAGGGAATGACGCTCTTGCCGGGATCGGTCCTTTCCACAGGGACTCCTGCCGGATGCGCATTCGCCCATACGCCGCCCGCGTGGCTCAAACCCGGGGATGTCTTCGAGGTGGAGATCGAGGGCATCGGCGTGCTGCGCAACCCTGTTGTGGGAAAGTGAGAAGAAGAAGATGCCGATCGTTGCCGTCACGGACTATGGATTTGACGTTCTGGACGTCGAAAAGGGAATACTCGAGCCGCTGGGCTGCCAGTTCACCTCGCTGAAGACCGGCAAGGACCAGCCCGCGCTTATCGCGCTGGTAAAGGACGCCGACTACGTGATCACGCAGTTCGCTCCCGTCAACGCGGAGGTGATCGGCGCCATGCAGAAGTGCCGCGTCATCGTGCGCTACGGCATCGGCGTGGACAATGTCGATCTCGCCGCGGCCGCCGCGAAGAAGATCCCCGTCTGCAATGTGCCGGACTACTGCACGAACGAGGTTGCCGATCACGCGCTGGCGATGATCCTCGAGATGACGCGGCGCATCAGCCAGAACGCGATGCGCATCCGCGCGGGGAGCTGGAGCCTCGCGGTGGACATCAAGGACATGCGGGCGTTGAAGGACATGACCGTTGGCATCGTGGCCTACGGCCGCATTGGCCGCGAGGTGGCGCTGCGCCTTGCCCCGTTCAAGTGCCGCATCGTTGTCGCCGACCCCCACGTGGAAGCCAGGCGCATCAAGAAGGACGGTTTCATCCCCGTGACCCTGGACGAGCTCTTCGCGCAGAGCGACCTTGTGTCGCTGCACTGCCCGAGCACCGCGGAAACCCGACAGATGATAAACGCCCGATCGATCGCGAAGATGAAGCGCGGATCCCTCCTGGTCAACGTCTCCCGTGGGACCCTGGTACAGACCGACGACATGGTCGCGGCGCTGCAGAGCGGCCAGCTTGCCGGCGCCGCAATGGACGTCACCGATCCCGAGCCCCTTCCCGCCGGTCACCCGCTCACGAAGCTCGACAATGTGCTCGTGAACCCGCACTGCGCCTCCGGCAGCCCGTCCTCCGGACCGAAGCTCCGGACGGACGTCGCGGAGACGGTCGCGATCATGGTGCGCGGGGGAAAACCGCCGAACGTCGTGAATGGCGTCAAAGTCTGACGACGCGGCCTCCGCCCTGGCCGCACGGCTTGCAGAGGCAGGCAGGCCCGCCGAGATCCTGCGCGCAGTGAATGGCGCACGTTTTGTCGTGCTGCCCCATGGCGCGCGCGTGCTGGGCGTTTTTCCCGAAGGGCAGGCGGAGGGCTTTCTCTGGAACAATTCCGCTCTTGCCCGGACAGACACCGCGCGNNTACCCGAAAGAGGAAGGCTATTTCCAGCCCCGCGCATTCGATCCCGGCCGCTTTGCCAGCCGCCGCGAGGGGACGCGGCTGGTCCTGTCCACCTCCTTCTCCCTCCACTCTTTCCGCACTTCGGAGGATGTCGGGCTGGCACTGGAGAAGTCCTTCCAGCCGCTGGACCCGGAGGCAGTGCGCAAGAACCTCCCGGCGGAAGGACTCCTGTCCTGTGGTTACGAGCTACGCTGCGTCCTCGACGTTGCGANNAGACCGACCCGAACCGGTCCACTTCTTTGGTGTCATTCCACCCAAAGACGTGGAGCGGCAGCAGGCGCTCGTCCAATGGGCGATGCGGGGCGCAGGAGACAGGAAGATTGGACTGCGCCCCGAATCCGTCACCGGGCGCGTGAGCTACCTGCACGGGGACGGGGAACGCGCGGACCTCATTGTGCGGGATTTCGCGGTGGACCCGGGCCTCCGCTACATCGACGCCCCGCGATCCGGTTCCCCGGCCTGCGCGGTGCAGGCGTGCAGCGTGAACAACCCGGCCCTGGGGGCCTTCAGCGAGCTGGAGTATCACACCCCGGCGATCGGCGGGGATACCGGCAGGCGCCGCCACGAGGACGTGAGCACGGTGCGATTTTTCCGGGGACCGCGTGATCCCATCGAGCGCCTCGCCGCGCACCTGATGGGAGCTTCGCCGGCCTCGCTGTGAGAAGAGGAGATCGAAACGGATGAAAAAAACTTCACCCCTGACGAGCAAGGAACGCATCTCGAGGATCCTGAAGCACCAGCCCGTGGACCGGGTGGGGCTCTTCGAGGTCTTCTGGAGGGAGACGGCGGACAAGTGGCACGCCCAGGGCAAGTTCAAGGCGCCCGAGGACGTGAGCGATCATTTCGGCCTGGACGTGCGGCGCACGAGCGGGGAGATCACGCCCATGCCGGGCAATGTGCTCGAGATGGTTGCCGACCTGGACGCCGGACAGGTGATCGTTGAAGAGACGGACACGGCAAAGCTGGTTCGCGACGGCAACGGCGCCCTCCTGCGCTGGCTGAAGAACGGTTCCGGCGCTCCCGAGCACGTGGACTTCAGCGTCCGCGACCGCACGGGATGGGAGGAGCACATCAAGCCCCGTCTCACCGACCTCAGCCTCGACCCCCGGCGCATCCGCGACGACCGCTACCGACAGATGAAAGAGAAGTGCGCCCGCCAGGAGCTTTTCCTGTCCTGCGGCGTGGTCGGGGCCTTCGACCTCATGTCGCCCATGTGCGGACACGAGTACTTGCTCATGGGAATGGCGCTCGACGAGCCGTGGGTGACCGAGATGGCTGACCTTTTCGCAACGGTCACGATCCGTTTGCTCGAGCAGCTCTTTGCGAAAGAAGGCCTTCCTGACGGGCTCTGGGTGTGGGACGACCTTGGCTTCAAGAACAAGCCCTTCATGTCCCCGGCGATGTACCGCCAGATCATCTTTCCCGCGCACAAGCGGCTGTTCGACTTCGCGCACAGCAAGGGCCTTCCCGTGGTCCTGCACTGTGACGGTTTCGTGGAAGAGCTCCTGCCCTCTCTCATGGAGGCGGGCATCAACTGCCTGCAGCCGATCGAGACGAAGGCGGGCATGGATTTGTTGAAGATCAAGAAGGACGTCGGCGACAGGATCGCCCTGATCGGCGGCATGGATGCGCGGGCGCTGGAGACAAACAACCTGGCGGTCGTCGACGAAGAGCTTGCCCGCAAGCTGCCCGGGGCAATGGCGGGAAGCGGATACGTCCTGCAAGTAGATCACAGCGTTTCGAGCCTTGTCGATTACGCGACCTACCGGCATTTCGTTGAAAAGGGCCTCGCCATGGGCACCTACTAGGACCGCGGCGTGGCCAGAGGAGAGACTCCATGAGCATGACGTCGCGCGAACGCGTCGTGATGGCGTTGAATCACGAGGAACCCGACCGGGTTCCTCTCTTCATCGGCACATCGGGCGCCACCACCGTGCTGGGGCCCGGCTACCCGCGGCTTGCGAAGCACCTGGGCATTGAGGCCGGGCCGATGCGCTGGATATCGCGCCCCTTCCAGTACACGTGGATGGACGAGGCGGTCATGGATCGCCTGGGCTCCGACGGGCGTCCCGTCGTGCCGGGTCCCGCGGGATCCAGCCTCCGCCGTGACGTGTCCCCCGACGAGCTGGTCGACGACTGGGGCTGCACCTGGAAACGGAACGCGGGAACGGGCTACTTCGAGGTTGCCGAGCCGCCGCTGCGCAATGCCACCATCGACGACCTGCCCCGCTATCCCTGGCCGGATCTCTCCGCTCCGTCACGATTCGAAGGGCTTGCCGCGCGCTGCCGGGCGATCCAGCAGTCCGGCAAGGCCTGCGTCCTCATGACGGGCGGCACCCTTTTCGAGCAGGCCTACCTCATGCGGGGGCTGCCCGAATGTCTCATGGATCTCGCGGGAGACGAGGACTTCTTCCTCGCCCTCATGCACGAGTTCAAGATCCGCATGATTCCGTACCTGCGCGAGCTTTTCCGGCACGTGGGCGACTGCGTCGACATCGCTCTCACCGGCGACGACCTGGGAACGCAGGACTCGACCTTCATGGCACCGGCGCTGTACCGACGTCTCATCAAGCCCCACCAGGCGGAGATGCTCGCCGCGATTCACGAGAGCACCCGCGCGAAGGTGTTCTTCCATTCCTGCGGCAACATCTACCCCCTCATCGGGGACCTGATCGACATCGGGGTCGACCTGCTGAACCCGGTGCAGGTTTCGGCAAAGGACCTCGCGGATACGGCGCGATTGAAGCGCGAGTTCGGCAGCCGCCTCTCCTTCTGCGGCGCGATCGACACACAGACTGTCCTTCCCCACGGCACCGAGGCCAACGTGCGCGCGGAGGTCCGCCGCCGCATTAACGATCTCGCCCCGGGAGGCGGCTATATCGCCGCTGCCGTGCACTGCATCCAGCCCGATGTGCCTCCGCAGAACATCGTCGCCATGTGCGACGAAGTGCGCGCCGCGGGCAGCTACCCGATCCGATCATGAAGCAGCCGCGCCGGCCGAAGGCAGGCGCCAGGAGGAATATCGTGGAGAAACAGTCTTTGCATGGCGTCGTCGTTCCCATCATCACGCCCACCGACGCGCAGGAGCGCGTGGACGAGCAGGCGCTGCGGTCCCTGATCCGCCGGCTCATCGCCGCCGGCGTGCACGGCATATTTGCCGGCGGGACGACCGGCGAAGGGCCCCTTCTCACATTCGCGGAATGGCAGCGCATGGCGGAGATTTCATTCGACGAATGCGGGTCCGGGGCGAGCCTTGTGACGGGCGTCATGGATACGTCCGCCTCCCGCGTCATCGAGCGCGTGCGCCTGCTGCGCCGGATCGGGTGCCGCTGCTTCGTGCTGACGCCCAGCTTCTACATCGCCGCGAAGACAGCCTCGGAGCAGCTTCGGCTTTTCTCCGCGGCGCGGGACGCGGCCGGCGACATGGAAATGGTCGCATACAACATCCCGCAGTGCGCGGGTGTCGCGCTGGACGTGGGAATGGTGTGCGACATGGCGCGGAAGGGCTGGATCCGGTACTGCAAGGAAAGCTCGGGTGACCTTGCCTATTTCCGCGACCTGGTGAAACGCGGCAAGGAAGCGGGCCTCTCGGTACTCGCAGGGGACGAGGTCACGATGGTGGAGGAGCTGAAGGCGGGCGCCGCGGGCATCGTGCCGGGTGCGGGCAATATCGCCCCCGCACTCCACGTGCAGCTCTGGGATGCATCCACGCGGGCGGATTGGGACGCCGTGTCCCGACTTTTCGCGCAGATCAAGCCCATCCGCGCGCCCCTTGTCGGCGGACCGGCGAGCTGGGTGTCGGGCTTCAAGTACGCCGCCTCACTCATGGGCATTGGCACGGGCAAGGCGCTTGTGCCGCTGGAGCCCATGGCCCCGGATCAGGCAGCCGAGATCAAGCGGGTGCTCACGGCGAACAAGCTGTTGTGAGCAAGCGAATGAATGCGAATGTGGCAGCTGACTGCCGCGTTCCGTTCATTCAGCCCACAGGACGTCCGCCGCATCTCCGGCCTCCCCGGCGCGCTGAGCGTCGTCCTTCCCGCCGACCAGGTATGCGAGATTGCGGGCGGCCTCGGGATCGAGATCCTGCAACCTGGCATACCACTCCTTGACCGACCCGTAGTATTCCAGGGTGTAGTTTGCCTTTGACAGCCCCTACACGGCGGAAAGATAGGTCGGCTCTTTC
>PMDT01000281.1:5934-6668 GCA_003154555.1 Spirochaetaceae bacterium | reverse complement strand
CTGCTGATGTCAGCCTGTCGCCCGGGCCGACACGAATTGCACGCGACTCTCTACTCCGCGTCGGCCAGCGCGTAGCTTACCAACTCATCGATGTCCATGGATTTCGCCGCAAGCCACGCGGCCCCGGCTTCTTCCGCTGTAAGGCCGAGACGCTGAAAGCTTTGAGGCTCGAAGACGGCAGTAGGCCTTCCGTATTGTGCTGAGGCGGCGTGCAGCCGAGCGGCTCGTTTTCGACTGCCTTCGCTTATGGAAATCTCCGCCATGTCGTAGAACAGGCGGGGAATATAGAATCGCATGTTGAGCTCAACACAAAGGTGAAGTGCGTCGATGCATTCTGCCTTTGCCGACGAATGCTCCCCGAGAGCCAGAGAGATGGTGACCAGGTGAAAGAGCGCCTCGAATACCTGGAACCTGTCGTTCCTTTCATGCGCCAGCCTTTTCGCCTCGAGGAACCAGTCCCGTGCGGTTTCATATTCCCCCAGGTAGAGGAAGACGTCTGCCTTGCCATGGATCGTTTCGCACATAAGGTCTGAGTCTCCGATAGTGCGGGCGATTCCGACGGCTTCGTCCAGAACGGCCAGCTTGAACGCGCTGCTCTTGCCAACGCTGAAGCTGCCTGCATATGCCATCACGATTGACGCCGCCAACAGCCATGGCGAACCTGCTTCGCGGGCCAGGCGAACGCTTTCCTCCAGCGCGGTCCATCTGGCATCCAGGGGCAGACACGAGCAGTG
>PMDT01000281.1:4342-5795 GCA_003154555.1 Spirochaetaceae bacterium | reverse complement strand
CCAGCATCCCCGCCATGCGCGCGCCACGGACACGGTCGCCATGCTCGCTCATCACGGCAAGGGCGGAAAGAAGATTCGCATGCTCCTGCTCCAGCCGATCCAAAGCTTCGTCGCGCCCCCGCCCGTTGAATGCCCTCTCCGCCTGTTCGGCGAGAGCGAGCATCGACTCCGTGAAGCGGCGCCGGATCTCGTTCGACTCGCCGCTTTCGTCGAGACGCTCGCGGGCGAAGGCGCGTATCGTCTGGAGCATCTGGTACCGTGGCTTCCCGTGGGCGTCGGTTCGAACCATCAGGCTCTTGCGCACCAGCGAAACAATACCCTCGACTGCGTCGGAAAGGGCGCCGTCATCACCCGATGAACATACCGCAAGTGACGTCTCGAGCGTGCAGCCGCCGTCGAACACCGACAGCCGTCGAAAAAGCTGCTTCTCGTAATCCGAAAGGAGATCGTGGCTCCATCCAATCTCCTGCAGGAGCGTCTGTTGCCGTGCAGGGAGGTCGCGGGGACCTTGCATGCGCAGCACGTGGCGCTCGAGGCGCTCGAGCATCGCCTCGGGGGAAAGCGCCGCCAGTCTCGCGGCGGCCAATTCGAGGGCCAGGGGCAGCCCGTCAAGGCGAACACAGATGCCTGCCACGACTGCGGCATTCGCCGCGGTGAGCGTAAACCCCGGGAGCGCCTCGTGCGCCCTGTCGACAAAGAATTGCACGGCCTCGCACTCATCCTGCCCCGTGGTCTCGACGGGGCACGGCAGGCCCAAGGGCGGCACAAGCACCTCGCATTCTCCTCGCAGGTGCAGTCTCTCGCGACTGGTCGCCAGAACCTTCACGCGTGGACAGGCGGTCAGCATCTCTGCCATCTCCGGGGCGGCATCCAGCACGTGTTCGAAGTTGTCGAGGAGGAGCAGCATCTGCCTGGCTCCGAGATATTCCTTGAGAACGTCCATGGCGGGCCGCTGCCCTCCGACGATTCCCTGCACGTCAAGTGTCGCCGCAATGGTCAGCATCACGTCTCCGGGATTGCGGAGTGCGGCCAAGTCGACGAAGAAGGCGCCGTGCGGGAATCGATCGGCAATCCGAGCCGCCGCCTGGAGAGCAAGCCGCGTCTTTCCCGTGCCACCGGGGCCAGTCAGCGTCACGAGGCGCACCTCGTGGCTTCCGAGAGCATTCGTGACAAGTTCCATTTCCGCGTCACGCCCAATGAACGGGGTGGGCTGACTGGGCAGATTGTTCGGGATATTGTCCAAGGTGCGGACCGGCGGGAACTCACTGTGCATCCCCGGGTAGACCAGCTGAAACAGCATGGCGGGGGGGGCGAGGTCGTTCAAACGGTAGGCACCTATGAACCGCGCTGCTCCTCCCCGGGAAGGGTCAGCGGAGAAAAGCTCCGCGGCGCTGTCGGAAAGCAGGATCTGCCCTGGGTGCGCGGCGTCGAGAACTGCCCGAGCGCGCCGCAC
>PMDT01000281.1:2596-4193 GCA_003154555.1 Spirochaetaceae bacterium | reverse complement strand
TTGCGGCATGCTGCGTACTGCTTCAGTGCCGCCGACCGCTGACCTGCCTGGGCCTGGAGGCGCATGAGCGCGCGGTGTGACGATTCCTCCAGGAAGTCGAGGCTGAGCAGCCTGGTGGCGTATTCGGCGGCGTGTTCGAAATTTCCACCCCGCTCTTTCACCGTGACCAGATGCCGAAGTGCATTCCCCTGTTCGCGCTTCAGAGTTTCGGCCTCCAGCAGTTGCCACTCCTCGAAAGCAGGGCTGGTCCGAGAAAAGAGTCCGGCGAGGAAGTCTCCTCGATAGAGCGCGACTGCCTCCTCGAGCTTCATCTCGCTTCCCGGAAGATCGCCCGCCTTATCCCGGCTCCAACCTTGGGCAAGGAGCTCGCGGAAATCCTGGACATCGATGCGCAGGCCGTTTCCAGGACGGAGCCAGACGCAGTTGCGGTCGCTGCCCAGAACGCCGCTCCCGACTGCGCCGCGCAGGACGGACAGCAGCCGCCGGACGTCGGAGCGTGAGACCGTTCTTGGTCTTGCAGGGGAGAGCACCTCCGCCAGCACGTCCCTGTCTTGCCGTTGCCCGCTGACAGCGAGGTATGCCAGGAGCGCCATTGCCTTGCGGAGCTTCATCTCGACTGTCTGGCCGTTGCGCTCAATTCGAGGAGGTCCGAGAAAGGAAAGCACCAACGACTGCATTTCCACTTCCTGGTTTCGGGTCCGGCAGACGAACTTACAATAGCCGCGGTCGCCAGAAAAAGCAAGGAAAGACGGTCCACGAGACGGTCGGCAGGACGATGGAAGGACGCATGAAATGCAGGATTGTCGTGTCGAGTGATCGGCACGTCGATGGAAGGCACGGGAGGCCGTCGTCGTGAAACAGTGCATCAGCTCTTTCAGTGAAAGGAAGGGAATATGAAGAGGACACCATTTCGCATCCCATCTGTTCGTGAGTTGTTGATCGTTTCAGTGGCGCTTCTCCTGGTCACCTGCATGTCCACGAGGCCCGTCGCGCAATCGGCAAGCGCAGCAACCCCGACGGCCACGGGAGGCACAATCATCCCAGGTGACGGGGGGGCCGCGACGTCGGCAATCGAGTTGCAGGCGGCCGGCTTTGCCTTCGATCCTGCCGGTAACCTCTACGTGGCCGATTGTTCGTGCAGCTGCATCCGTAAGATCGATCCGGCAGGCATTATCAGCACCATTGCCGGGACGGGAAAGGACGGCTACGAGGGTGACGGGGGGCCCGCTGTCGCGGCGCGTCTCTACACTCCCTACTGGGTGAGCAGGGATGCACACGGCAACCTCTTCATCGTCGATCATGACAACCACTGCATCCGCAGAATCGATCCGTCCGGAATAATCAGCACGATCGCCGGAACCGGCCAGCCCGGCTTTTCAGGAGACGGCGGGCCCGCGGTGGCCGCACGGCTCAACCGCCCCGGTGGTATGGCCATTGACTCGCTGGGGAATATCTACATTGCGGATCTCCGCAACAGCCGGATACGCAAGGTGGATACTGCGGGCGTCATTACCACGGTTGCGGGGACAGATCGACCGGGGTACTCGGGCGACGGTGGACCCGCCACATCTGCCCAGCTTCACAAACCGGGGAGCGT
>PMDT01000281.1:0-2537 GCA_003154555.1 Spirochaetaceae bacterium | reverse complement strand
GGGAACCTTTACATCGCTGACGCGGCAAACAGCCGTGTCCGCAAGGTGGACACCAACGGGATGATAAGCACGGTGGCCGGGACCGGCGTCGGCGGCTTCTCCGGTGATGGCGGGCCTGCCGCCGCGGCCCAGTTGAGCGAACCGGTCGGCCTGGCGTTCGACGCCGCGGGCAACCTGTACATCGCTGACTTTGACAACTTTCGCATCCGAAAGGTGGATACTGCGGGGGTGATCAGCACCTTCGCCGGTTCTGCCAAGCCCGGTCCGAATCTGTGGGAATAGCAGAGACCACCGAAGTCGGGGCAGCGTCCGTTACGCCTGTGCTGTCGCTGCCCCCGCCGCCCTTGGCCGGGCCGAGGAATCGGTCCTCGTAGAGGGCGGCCATGATGCCGGGGACCTGGATGCCGGCAGGGCAGGGCTGGCAGTAGTTGCACACCGCGCGGAACGGCAAACCCCACGTGCCCAATATCGAAAAAGTTGTTGACTGACTGAGCACAATTTCGCACCCGAAAGTGACGTCCAAAACGCATGAGCTTGACTTTGTACGATCCGTTAAGGAAAGATTGAGGAAGCCTTTTGGAAATATCGAAATGCCTTGCCTCGAAGGATGAACGTTCTCGATTGAGTGCGCGGAGGAGCCACCTGTACAAGTCCATATGACGTCCCGAAGACGGTCACGGGCTCCTCGATTTCGCGTTGGATGTGAATGAAGGAGGAGCGGAGATGGCGCGACTTTTTGGCAGGAACATTTCGAGGAATGAACTTGTGCAATACGTGGGGTCCATGGCCCAGGTGTGCGGTGCCACACCTTACGTACTCAGCGACGGGAAAGCGGCAGGCGCCCGTGGGATAAGTGTAAGAACGGGGAGCGGCCTGGACTTCACGGTTCTTCCGGACCGCGCACTTGACATCCCGTTCGCCAGTTACAATGGCAGGCCCTTATGCCATGTCACGAAAACCGGTGTTGTGTCCAGCGTGTATTATGAGCCGGAAGAGGACGGCTGGCTGCGCTCCTTTTTTGCCGGACTCCTCACGACCTGCGGGCTCTCCAATACGGGAGCCTTCTGCGAGGTGGACGGGGAGAAGTTCGGGCTGCATGGGCGGATCTCGAACATTCCCGCTCAGCAGGTGAACATTCATGAAACCTGGAATGACGACGAGTTGGAGATTGAAATTTCCGGCTCGATGCGGGAGGCGGTCTTCTTCGGCGAAAACCTGCTTCTCGTCAGGCGTATCAGCGCGCGAATGGGCGAGAAAAGGTTCTTCATCCACGACCGTGTTGAAAACCAGGGTTTCTCACGCGTGCCTTTGTTCCTGCTCTATCATTTCAACATCGGATTCCCCTTGCTGGACGAGAACGCCGAGCTTCTGCTCAATTCCGCCCACACCGACTTTTTCAATGATGCCGCGCGAAATGGTGCGAACGATATGTACCGGTTCCAGAGGCCGACGCACCATTACGCTCAACATATTTTCTTTCACACCCTCAGGCAGGATAGTAACGGCCGCACCATGGCCGCACTCGTGAACCAGCGGCTGGAGGGGTCGCCCCTCGGTCTGTACCTGCAATTCGACCGGTCGCAGCTGCCGGAGTTTTCTGTCTTCAAGATGATGGGCCAGGGAGACTACGAGCTCGGACTCGAGCCGGGCAACTGCCTGCCCATGGGAAGGGCCTTCGAAAAAGAAAGAGGAGCATGGCAGTTCATCGAGCCGCAATCCGCCAGGAGCTTCGACCTGGAAGTTGGCGTCCTCGAGGGGGAGGAGGAGATCGCCCGAGTGGAAGNNGTCAATCAGAAGCCTGCAGTGAGAAGAAAGGACAAGAAACGGCTTCTCAACGTCTTGTCGGCGTCGCTATTCTCTCCCCCACGTGGGATATGTATTGCGAGAGAGCAGGAGCTGATCTATGGTGTCGGCTCCGGCCTTGCAGCACGCGTGAAGAATGAACAGGAGGCTTTCCATGATGGTTCTTGCAATATCGTGTCACCCCGATGACATCGAGTTCGGAATGGCAGGTACGCTTCTGCTTCTGAAAAAAGCAGGGTGCAGCATTCACATGATCAATATCGCCAATGGGAGCGTTGGAAGCACGGAATTGCGGCCGCAGGAGATCGCGGCGGTACGCTGGCAGGAGGCTATGAACTCAGCCCGGAAGCTCGGCGCCGTCCTGCACGAGTGCCTCGTTGACGATCTTGAGGTTTTTTACACGCAGGAGCTCATCCGTCGCATCACCGGCCTTGTCCGGCAGGTCAAACCGGATATTGTTCTCACGCTGTCCATGGAGGACTACATGGACGACCACATGAATGCCGCCAAGCTTGCCGTGACAGGCACGTTCCTTCGCAATGTGCCGAACTACCGCTCGATACCTGATGCCCCTGCCGTTTTCGAGGATGCCATGCTTTATCATTCCACTCCGCACATCCTCACGGATATGATGCGCCGGCCCATCGTTCCTGAAATGTTCGTTGACATCACGACCGTGATCGATGCAAAGGAACAGCTTCTTGCCTGCCATGCGAGCCAGAAGGAATGGCTGG
>PMDT01000171.1 GCA_003154555.1 Spirochaetaceae bacterium | reverse complement strand
AGAACAAGGCGTTCGCCATGAAGGTCCTCCGCTCGCGCCTGTACGAATACTACAAGAATGAACGCGACAAGGACCGGGAGAAGATGGAGCAGGAGAAGAAGGACATCTCCTGGGGCAACCAGATCCGCTCCTACACCTTCCAGCCGTACACGCTCGTGAAGGATCACCGCACGAAGTTCGAGGCCGGCAACATCCAGGCGGTAATGGACGGCGAGATCGACTCCTTTATCGAGGAGTATCTGAAGATGCAGTGGCTGGGAAAGAACGATGGCGGTCAACGTTCTGATAGTTGACGACCTCGCCTTCATCAAGATCGTCCTGCGCGACATCGTCGAGAAGTCGGGCTTCCGTGTCGTCGGGGAGGCGTCCAATGGCGAGCAGGCCATCGCGATGTACCAGGACACCCGACCCGACGTCGTGCTCATGGACATCACGATGCCCGGCATGGACGGCCTCACCGCCCTGGAGAAGATCCGCGAGATCGACCCTGCGGCGCGCGTGATCATCTGCTCAGCCCTCGGTCAGCAGCGTCTCATCGTGCAGGCGATACAGCTCGGGGCAAAGGACTTCATCGTGAAGCCTTTTCAACCTGCCCGGGTCGTTGGCGCGCTCAAGAAGGCGCTCGACATCACGTGATGAGAAAGGCAGCCGCGCTGCTTCTCTTCACCCTCTCCATTGCGCCGGCGTTCTCTCAGACGACCGGCACGCAGCCGGCGTCGGGCAACACCAGTCAGCAGGGCACCCCCCCGGGCACGCCGGCGCCCGGCGCCGCGCAGAATCCCCCGACGACGGGTGCCGGCGCGCCGGACCTCAGCATTCCGAAAGACGGCGACGCATCGTGGCTGATCGGGTTCACCGTCTTTTCCTCGGAGGGCCTGTCCACCGAAAATGCGTATCTCGCCTACAGCCTTCCGCTTCTCCTCATGGATGCCGCGAGCGGGCTCACGACCCACACGCTGTCCGATGAGGAAAAAAGCCTCGTCGCGCGTGCGGTCATCACCCGCGAGATGGCCGCGTCGGAAACCGCCATTACCGCCGCGCGCCATGACCGCAGCGCGCTCGCCTTCGCTGACACGCCCCCCGCGGACGCGGCCCGCATGGCCGCCGATGCACGGGTGACCGCCGCCGAGGCGCGGCGGAGTTTCGTCGCGGCCCTCGACCCCGCAAAGGTCATCGTGGCTGATACGAAGCCGATCGTGGTCAAGAAAGGAACCGGAGCTGGCATGCTCCTTGACGCGCCCCTTGTTCCGCCTGGCGTCTACTGCGCCCGCCAGGGGATTGGGATGCTGATCGGCGGATCGATACGTGAAGTGCAGGGCTACCTCCTCCTCGACGTCTGGGCATATGACGCGGCGAGGGGCAAGACGGTCTTCACGTCGCGCAACGCGGCGCAGCGGGACGAGCTGTATGCGTCGGTCGTATCGATCGGAAAGGACCTGGCCGCCGGCATCCTGGGCAGGCCCTGGTCGCTCGTGGCTTTTTCCCCGAGCCCGAAGCAGGCCTCCCTCTACGTCGATGGAAAACTGACGGTCACGGGGGCCTCACCGGCGCTCTACCTTTCACCGGGACAGCACGATGTGCGGATCGCGGCACCGGGCTACGATGACGTGACCCGCTCGCTCACCCTGGAGGAGGGGACGGAGACGCGCATTGAGGACGTGCTCGCGAAGTCCTTCCCGGGCAGAGTCACCGTGTCGACCGATCCCGTGGGCGCCGATCTCTACCTCGATTCGGTCTGGATAGGAAAGACGCCGGTTGAGATCGATGTCCCATCGCTCAGGAGCCGCGGATTGCTGTTGCGGGATGGCTATTACGACAAGTCATTCTCATTTTCGACGGGTCCCGCGGTCGCCTATTCCTTTTCGCTGGAGAAGGACATCGGGTCCAGGGACATCCAGCAGAAAAAGGCGCGCGATGAGTTCTACACCTCCTTCGGGTGGTTCGCACTCTCCATACCGCTGCCGCTGTTCTCGATCGCCTTCGAGAACGACTACGCGTCCAATTCGCCCACGCCCGCGTACATATTTCTCGGAACCTACTACGCGGGCGTCGCGTTGAGTGTGGCGCTTTTCAGCTGGATGGTGATCCGCATTGTTCATTACGTCACCGTGTCCAACCGGACCGCGGGCTGAGGGGGAAAAATGGCCTGGAAAGGCATCGGGCGGAGGCTTCGCGAGATTTTTCAGGGCCGGGAGTTCGACGAGGGATTCTACCAGGAGCTGGAGGATGCAATGATCGAGGCCGACATGGGCGTCGGCGTCGCTTCCGAGGCTTCCGCCTATCTTCGGCGCGCCGTCCAGGAGGAGCACCTGCGGACGCGGGCGGAGATCCTCTCCACGCTGAAGGGCTGGCTCGCGGAGTTCCTCCGCGCCGGCGAGATTCCGCTCGAAGCCGACACGCTGACGGTGCTCCTCGTGCTCGGCGTCAATGGCGTGGGAAAGACCACGACCATCGCAAAGCTCGCCCACTATTTCCGGGCGCACAAGGGCGTCGATGACATCGTCCTCGTGGCCGGGGACACTTTCCGTGCGGCCGCCATCGATCAGCTCAAGGTGCTGGGCGGGAGGTTGGGGCTTCCCGTCGTGGCGCAGGAACCCGGCGCCGACCCCGGCGCGGTGATATACGATGGCATCTCCTTCGCGATTGCGCGTGGCGCGCGACTGGTCATTGCCGACACGGCGGGCCGGCTGCACAACAAGGAGGCCCTGGTTAAGGAGCTCGCCAAGATCGACAAAATCGTGCGCGCGCGCGTCCCGCACGCGGCGTATCGGAAGGTGCTCGTCCTGGATGCAACGACGGGGCAGAACTCGCTCGCGCAGGCGGAGGTCTTTCATGCCGCCGTCGGGGTCGATTCGATCGTGCTGTCGAAATGCGATTCCACCGCCAAGGGCGGCATGCTCGTTCCCATCTGCCGCCAGCTTGCGATTCCCTTTTCCTATCTTGGAATGGGCGAAAAGCTCGACGACCTCGAGGTCTTCCAGCCCCTGGCGTATCTCGATTCACTATTCGGAGCACCATGAAGGCGATCCGTGCCATTCTTCTGCTCATTGCACTCGCCCCCTGCAGCAACGCAGATCCCGTCCTGTACAGGTCGAACAGCTTCGGCATGCTCCTGGAGCCCATCCAGCGCTACCGCCGGGACCAGACCGAATGGGTGATGGAAGTGGAAAAGAACGGCGCGAACGAAACGCGGCGGCTTTTCGATAACGGCAAAGAGGCTCACCGTTGGGAAATGACTGCGTCGCGCAAAGACGGCGGAAGAACTGAGCGCGAGCTCGCCGGTGACGCCCTGGTGGCCGTGCGGACGTTCGACGCGACAGGATCCCTTCTCCACGAGGAGCAATATGCCGGTGGTGCGTTGTCGCAGAAGACTATCTTCTCCTACACGGGCGGGAGGCTTCTCCGGGTCAGGGCCCAGAACGCCGACGGGTCATTGAGCTACACGGAAGACTACCTCTATACGGGAAATGGAGCGCTGCGCCAGGTTCGACGCACGCCTGCCGCCGGTGAAACGGATCTCTCGGCATACACCTACGGGTCGCAGAGTCTTGCGCAGACCCGCACGACGCTCGGCGACATGACGAGCCTCGACCGCTACGATTCGCACGGTCGCGTCGTCCAGCGGGAAAGAAGTACCGGCGGCAAGGTCATATCCCGGGAGGATTTCACCTTCCGCCCGGATGGGGATCTTCTCCTCTTCTCTGCCGAAGTTTTCCCTGCTGACGGACGACGCATCGATCGCAGCTACGATGAGAAAGGGCACGTAACGAGCGAGACGACGACCGTGGCGGGCAAGGTGACGGATGCAGTCCTGTATACGCGTGACGGAGAAGGCCGTGCGACGGTGAAAACCCGTCACGGACCCGCCGGTCTGGAGGTGTGGAAATACACGCTGGGCGATGCCGGAAAAGTGACGCGCGAAGTCTATTCGACGGGGGGAATCCTCACAAAGGTAACGGTCTACGGCGCTGACAAGCTCAGGACCGAGGACCTGTACCGTGAGGGAGCGATGTTCCTGCGGGTCTTCTACGATGGGGACACGCGCGTACGCGAACAGGTCTTTGTCGATGGCGCTATCGTACGGGAGAGGCATTACTGATGAGGGGCTCGCTGCCGTTGCTGCTGGCCTCCCGCCATTTCCGGACACGACGACGCGAGGCGGGGAATGCGTCGACGATACTCTCGGTTGCGGGAATCGCAGTTGGCGTGATGACGCTCACCGTGGTGCTCGCGGTCATGAACGGGTTCCAGCTCGGCTTCATCGACAGCATCGTCGAAATCAGCTCGTTCCATCTGCAGGTGCGTCCCGCCATCACAACAGGTACGACCCCCCCGACGCTCGATGCCTCGGCAATCGCGGCATTGCACGGCATCCGCGGGGTGACAGCGGTGGTGCCCTATGCGCAGCGGCAGGCGCTCGTCGAGCGCGCGTTCCAGCGCCCCCGCGCGTGCATCGTCCGCGCCGTGCCCCCCGACCTTCCCACCCTGGACCCCGCGCAGGCGCGCATGCTCGCGCTGGAAGAAGGAAGCTTCGACCTGGGGGACCCGCACGACGTCGTCATTGGCGCCGAGCTGTCGCTGGCGCTAGGCGCGCGCGTGGGGGACGCCCTCTCGCTCAGCTCCTACGCCCCCGGGAACAACGGGCGGCCCGTTCCCCGTCGCGATAGCTTTCGGGTGACGGGTATTTTCCGATCGGGCAACTACGATTTCGACACGGGAATGGTCTTCATCTCGCTCGCTGCCGCCGACACCCTGTACGGCGGCGGGGCGCCGGTGCCCCGCACGTGGGGCATCAAGCTCGTTGACCGCTTCACTGACGCCCCGGCCCTTCGTGCCGCGACCTCGCTCCTGGGCGGCACGGGCTTCGTCGCGGAAAGCTGGCGCACCTACAACAGGTCATTCTTCGATGCGCTTTTCGTGGAGAAGCTGATGATGATGGTGCTCGTCGGTCTCATCTTCCTTGTCGTCGGGTTCAACGTCTACCACTCGCTGCGCCGCAGCGTGCACGAACGGATGGAGGAGATCGCGGTGCTCAAGTCACTCGGCGTGCCCCCGCGGCGCATCCAGGCGACCTTCATACTCGAGGGGTTCTTCATCGGTGCAGCGGGAGCAGTGCTGGGCCTGCTCGCCGGTCTTGTCCTCTCGGCGAACGTCAATGAGGTGTTCGCGCTCGTGGAGTCGCTCGTGAATGGAATCATCGGGCTCGGGCGGGCGCTCCTTCTCGCCCTCTCCGCGGAAGGAGGCTCCTCATCGTTTGCGATATTCTCCCCGACCAGCTTCTACCTCACGCAGGTGCCGTCGCACGTCTACCTGCGCGAAGCGTTCATGGTGGCGTCATTCGCGGTTGCCGCATGCGCCGTCGCCGCCCTCGCGGCGTCGCGCGCGGTGTCGCGTTTCCGACCGGCCGAGGTGCTGCGCTATGAGTGACATGCTGCCCCCTGCCGTCGTCCCTGCGGAGTCGCCGCTCGTCCAGACGATCGCCCTTGCGCGGCGTTTCGTCACGGGAGCAGAATCACTCGAGGTGCTTCGGGGTGTCAACCTGAGCGTGCCCCGCGGCGCCACCGTGGCGATCTCCGGTGAGAGCGGCTGTGGCAAGAGCACGCTGCTCGGCCTGATCGGAGGGCTGGATCGGCCCACGGCGGGTCGTGTCGTTGTTGAAGGAGCCGACATCACGGAGCTCACGGAATCCGCCCTCAGCGCTTACCGCAACCGCGCGGTGGGCTTCATCTTTCAGTTCCATTTTCTCTTGAAGGATTTCACCGCGCTGGAGAATGTCGTCATACCGGGCATGATGCGCCCGGAGTCGCGCAGGAAGCTGCGCGAACGGGGGCGCGCGCTGCTGGCCGAGGTGGGGCTGGAAAGCCGGCGGGATGCGTGGCCGCACGAGCTTTCGGGCGGCGAGCGTCAGCGCGTTGCCGTTGCGCGCTCCCTCATCAACGAGCCGCCGCTTCTCCTTGCCGACGAGCCGACGGGCANNTCCTCGCCGCCGGAGGGCTGGCGCGCTCATGAGAGCGAGGTTCGTTTTTTTCCTGAGTCGGCGCATGCTGCGAGGAAAGGGCGGAACTGCCCGGTACCTCCGCGGCGCCGTGCTGGGGATCGCGGTGAGCCTCGTCCCCCTCATCGTCGTGATGGAGGTCTCCACGGGCATGATCGAAGGGATCACCGCCCGGCTCCTGGAAGTCGGCACGTACCACCTGCAGCTCGCCCTGCCGCCCGATACGACGGTGGAAAGGCTCGACCAGCTCGCGGAGGCCATCGGCGCAGTGTCCGGCGTCGTGGCGGCCGTTCCCGAGCGGCAGGGCACGGCCCTGCTCGTTTCCTCCCAGGGGGCGGCGGGCGTGAGCGTCCGCTTCGTTCCATCGGACGTCTTCGCGCGGGACGGCGGCTTCCGCTCCTTCATCACGATGCGCGACGGCAACGACGACCTCACGCAGACCGATTCGATCCTTGCGAGCTCGGCAACGGCGGCAAGTCTCGGCATCAAGGCCGGCGACCGCGTCACCCTGCTCACGACCTACGGGGAGGACATGAGCGGTCTGCCCCGGCTCACGTCGCTCACGGTCCGGGGAATCTACGAGACGGGCTACCAGGAGCTGGACGCGACGCTCGTGTACGCGCCACTTGCGCTCGCCGACCGCGTGCTCTCCTCCCGCACCGTGCGGACGATGATCGGGATCAAGGTTGCCGATCCTTTCGGCGATCTTTCCACCGTGAGCCAGGCAGTGGCGGACGCGACGGGCGGAAGCGTTCGGGTGGCGACATGGCGCGAGATAGAGTTTGCGCGGCTGGGAAGCTTTGCCACCACCAAGGCGCTCCTCCTCCTCATCATGGCGCTCGTTGTGGTTGTTGCGTCCGTGAACGTCTCATCCTCGGTGCTCATGATCCTCTTCGAGAGGCGTTTCGACCTGGGCATCCTCAAGAGCGTCGGCGCGAGCCCTCGATCCCTCGCCCTGTCATTTCTGTACGCCGGATTCGCCACGGGTCTGCTGGGGACAGTGCTCGGGATTGCCGCCGGTCTCCTGGTGGCCGTCAATATCAACGAAGTGATGGCGGGCCTGGAGTGGATCGTGAACCAGGGCATCGCGCTTGCTTCCCTCGTTCGCACGTCCTTCAATCCGACGGCGGAGCCTTTGGGCTCCTTCACTCTTTTCAACAGTGCCTACTACCTGAAGCAGATTCCCATAAGGATCAACCCGGGCGAAGTGATTGCCGCTGCAGTTGCGACCCTTGCTCTTTCAGCGGTCGCCTCGTATATCCCCGCAGCGCGCGCGGCACGCACGCGGCCCCTCGAGGTCCTGCGCAAGGTGTAGCGCGCCGCCTGCGGCGTCGCTGGGCCGAAATGTCGCCAGGAGCGACCGCGCTGCCGCCTTCCGCGTGGCGTACCGCGCTCCACATAGAAATCAACAACCTTTTTATGTATACTTGGGCGTGGCCATGAAATGCGAGATCTGCGGCCTGAAAGACGCAGTGATTCATATCCGACAGATACAAAAGGACCTCGTGCACGAGCTGCACATCTGCGAGGAATGTGCGCAGGAGAAGGGCCTGATGCGTGAGGAGGATTCCGAGCTGCCCATCGCCAACCTGCTTTCGGGACTCCTCGAAGGCAAAGACCTGACCGGTGCCGGGGAAGTGAAGGAAGCGTGCCCGAAATGCGGCATGAAAGCCTCCGAGTTCCGCAAACAGGGAAAGCTCGGCTGCCCCGCCTGCTTCCGCGCTTTCGAAAAGGACGTGCGGGCAATAGTCTCCCAGATGGCGGCCCGGCCGCGGCATACCGGAAAAGCGCCCCGCGCCGCGGCGGGCGAAGCAGCGGCTGCGGTCAAGGGCGACGGGTTACGCGAGGAGCTGCGCGACGCGGTCGAGCGGGAAGAGTACGAGCTGGCGGCGCAGTTGCGCGACCGCCTGCGGGAGATAGAACCGGATGTTTGAGTTCACCGGCCTCGCCGACATGAAAGGGTGGATGAAGCTGCAGGGCCCGGAGGGGGAGGCCTCCGGCTCGGTCGTGATCTCAAGCCGGGTGCGCCTGGCGCGGAATCTCGCGGCCTACGCCTACCCGGGCCGCATTCCGGCGGACCAGGAGGACGAGTGCCGCGAACGGATCGTCGGCGCATTCAAATGTTTGCCGAACGCGGAGGATTTTACGATACTTTCATTGGATGATCTTCCGGCGCTGGACCGGCGCATCCTCTTTGAGCGGAACCTCGTCTCCCAGGGATATTCAGTAGAGAAGCGCAGGGCAATGGCGCTCAGCGTCGACGAGTCGGTTGCCGGCACCATCGGGGACGAGGATCACCTGCGCCTGGCGGCATTGGGATGCGGTTCGTGCCTGGAGACACTCCTCGCACGGCTGGACACGCTTGATTCCGCACTGGAAGAATCGCTTTCGTTCGCCTTTTCGCCCGAATGGGGATATCTGAACACGGCGATCACGAACCTCGGCACGGGTCTGAAGGCGTCCATGATGCTCCACCTGCCGGCGCTCTCCATGAGCGGCCTCATCAAGAGGGCGGTGAAGGCATCGGCGCAGCTCGGGCTTTCGATACGCGGCTTTTACAGTGAGAGCATGGACTCGCTGGGCGACATGTTCGTGATCGCCAACGAGATTACGATCGGGCTCGCGGAGAAGGAAATCATCGGGAACCTGGGGCGTATTGCCGTCCAGCTTGCCGGCTATGAGAACAGGACCCGCGAGGAGCTCCTTGAAAAAAGGAGGGTGGACATCGAGGACAGGGTCTACAGGGCGTGGGGCCTTCTCACGTGGTGCCGCTATGTCACGCACCGGGAGGCCATCGAGGCGCTTTCCGCGCTCCGCCTGGGCATTGCGCTGGGGCTGATCGCGTCCGTCGAGATGGCGACGATCACCGCCTTGTTGTTCCTGTCCCAGAAGTCGCATATCCAGCGGGTGCTCCAATCGCAGGCCGACGTGGTCGACAGCAAGCTGATCGACTACACGCGGGCGAAGATCATCCGCGACGCGCTCACGCAAACGAGGGGAGGCTGAGGCATGTTCAAGGGTCTGACGCAGCGGGCGCAAAAGGTTCTCACCATACTCGCGCAGGAGGAGGCCAAGAGGTTCCACTCGGACCAGCTCCTTCCCGAGCACATCATCCTTGCCCTCGTGAAGGACGGTGAGGGTGTCGCGGTCAAGGCATTGCAGCGCATCAAGGTGGACGTCGGGGAAATGCAGGCAGAGATCGAGAAGAGCCTTCCCAAGGGGAAAGGCGGCCTGATCCTCGGCGACGTTCCCCCGTCCAAGCGGGGACAGAAGATCCTGGAAGACTCCGCCGAAGAAGCCCGCAACATGGGCCATGAGTACATCGGAACAGAGCACCTCCTGCTCGCCTCCATCAAGGAGCAGGGGAGCATCGTTGCGCGGTACCTGGCGCGGTACAACATTACGCCCAACGGTCTGCGGGAGGCCATTCTCCAGATCAGCGGTACCGGAGACTACAAGGGCTCGCCGGCACAGGCGGGTAAGAAAAAGGTGCAAGCTCCGACCAAAAAGCCCACCCCGACGCTGGACGAGTTCGGGCGCGACCTGACCTCCTTTGCGCGGGAGAACAAGCTCGACCCCGTGATCGGCCGGGAAAAAGAGATCCAGCGGGTCATCCAGATCCTCGCCCGGCGCACGAAGAACAACCCCGTGCTCATTGGCGAGCC
>PMDT01000295.1 GCA_003154555.1 Spirochaetaceae bacterium | reverse complement strand
CTCATGATGAAGAAGATCGGTCTGAGCGAGGACTGCTTCTCCATCGACTCGGAGGACGGGGAGACGGTCGCGAGCATCACCATACCGTTCTCCGAGGTGCATCTGGAGAACCTGGAGACGCTCACGCAGACGATCGTCAAGGAGATCGAGACACTCCCCCAGTTCCCCGACAATATCGTCAATCTCCAGCGTCTGATCGCCGATCCCAACGCCGAAATCACGGACATCGCCCGGGAGATCAGCGTGGACCCGTCCATGACGGCGGACCTGTTGAAGCTCGTGAACTCCGCGCAGTTCATGCTGCCCAAGCGCGTGGACAACATCGTGGAGGCGGTGAAGCTCGTCGGCACGAAGGGCGTGCGCAACCTGCTGTATTCCTACGGCACGCAGAAGGTGATGGGGGAGAAGTACAGCGAGATGCGCTCCCTCTGGCAGCANNTCAAGAAGAAGAAGGAGCTTCTGGACGATGTCTACGTCGGCGGCATCCTTCATGACCTCGGGCAGATCGTCATCGCCTCCCTGCATCCCGACCTGCTGGACCGCATCACCAAGGTCTGCAAGGACAAGGGGATCCCCTCCCGGATGCTGGAGAACTTCTCCGTGGGCCTCAACCACGCCGAGGTGGGCGCCCTGATCGCCAAGAAGTGGAACTTCCCGGAACAGCTCGTGACGGCCATACGGTTTCACCATGAGCCTCTCCAGGCCCCGACCGCCGGACGGGACATCGTCTACTGCGTGTACCTTGCCAACGCGATCTGCGATATCGAGCGGGAGCGTATCGTCTTCGACCAGGTCCAGACCGCCGTTCTCAAGGATTTCGGCATCGAGACCGAAGAGCAGCTCATGAAGATCGAGGAGAAGCTCTCCAAGCTCTTCGACGACCAGCGCCAGAAGTTCCAGTAGAGCAAAGTCATGGCAGTGACGATCTACACGACGCCCACCTGTGGCTACTGCAAGGTGGCGAAAGAGTTCTTCAAAACGCAGCATGTGCCGTATACCGAGTACAATGTGGCCTCCGACCAGCGCAAGGCTGAGGAGATGATGCGAAAGTCCGGCCAGATGGGTGTGCCCGTCATCGACGTCCATGGGAAAATCATCGTCGGCTTCAACAGGCCCGAGATAGAGAAAGCCCTCCGCAGATAATCCGATCCCAAGCGGCGCGCTCTTCCTCGCCGTCTAGAAAGCCGAGGAGAGCATCCATGAACAGAGGTATGAAAGCTGTCATTGTTCGCGCCCGGCCCGAGATACAGGCGCGGAGGCTGAAGGTCCTCGTGTCCGTGCGCGCGGACTCCGGAGAGGTGCGGGAAGCGCAGATGCCGGATCGGGAAGTCGCGGCTATTCTTCCACGTTCCCTTCTTCTAGGAGAAGGCGCAACGGCCCCCGTATCGCTCCTGGATACACTCGCGCCCATTATCGCCCGCATGAGTGAGGGCAGGCGCGTGCGGCTCTGGGAGTACAAGGAGCGGTGGTTCCTTTCTTTTCAGCCCTGGCGGAGCGTCCGATTCGTGGAAGAGGATCCCGGGGGACCGGTGGAGAACACGGCGGCCGCGGGACCGGGGGCTACCGCCCTTTCCGGCTGAGGGACGCCTGCCACGCGTACATGAGAATCCCGAAGGCAACGGAAACGTTGAGGGAGCGTTTCGCGCCCGCAAGAGGGATGCTCACGCGTCCCCGCTTCTCGTCGGCCAGCCGCAGCGCTTCCGGGCTCAGGCCCAGCTCCTCAGAGCCCACCAGGACCACGCCCGCCGAAGGGAACGTGAAATCGCCGATCGGCGTGCCGCCCAGCTCCAGGGCAAAGACATCGTCCAGCGTCGCCAGGCGCTCCAGGCTGCACGTTTCCCAGGGAAGGGCATCAACGGCGCCCAGGGCCGTGCGTCGCGCGCGCGGATGGGTGGGCAGAGGTGTGTGGGGTGAGATCAGCATGCTCCGGGCGCCAAAAGCCTCGGCCGTGCGGAAGAGGGACCCGACATTGAACGGGGAGCGGATGTCCTCCAGGTAGACGGTGAAGGGGAATACCTCGAGGTCGCCCCTGTCCAGGAGGCCTGTCTCCAGACTCACGAGGTCCCACTCCGCGGGCGCGGCATCCAGGACCGCCAGGAGCGCGTGCCGCAAAGCGTTGATGCCCCTGAGCAGGACAGCGTTGTCCGCGGCCTGTTCGATCGCGGCGGCCAGACCGGCCATGGCCTCGCGGGGGGCCGCGGCATCCATCACGCCTATTGCCCGCAGGAGCTCGCGGAGATAGCCGCGATCGGGTGGGCGACCGGTGGCGGCATCCATCTCCAGGCCCTGGAGGATCCGGGCGGCCTTCCTCACGCGCGTCCGCGGGGAAAGCTCGCGGAGCTTGGACGGGGGGAACACGCTAGAATGCCGACTTGATCAGCTCGTAGATGTCTTCCGTTGAAACGACCCGCGGCAGGTAGTTCATCATGTCGAAGCTGCGCGCGGCGCCGGCCACTTCGATCATCTCGTCCAGGGAAAGATCGAACTCCCGCAGGCGCGTCGGGAGGCCCAGGGATGCGATCGCACGGCGGACGGCATCGATCGCCCTCGTCGGCGCCTCCACGGACGAAGCATCACTCACGTCCTCGCCCAGGAGCTTCGCCACTTGCGCGATCCTGTCCCCCCGCACATTCAACGCGAACTCGAGGACGTACGGAAGGAGGATCGTGGAGACCCATGATTTCGGGGCCATGAAACGGGCGTTGATGGCAAAAGCGAGTGCGGAGCCGATGCCCAGCCGGGTCGTCGAGAGCCCGAGCCCCAGGAGCATGCCGGCAATGCTCGCGTTCATCCGTGTGCGGATGTCGTCGACATTCTGCAGGCCGTCCTTGATGAGCGCACCGAGCATCTCAATGGCGCGGACCATGAAGGTATCGGAGAGGAAGTTTGCTTTTGCCGAAAGAAACCCCTCGATGCAGCACAGCAGGGTGTCCATGATCGTGGTCGCCGTATACTTTGCCGGCAGCGTGAGGCTCAGCTTGGGATCCAGGAGAGTGGCTTTCGTGATCCCTTTCTGCGTGCGGCCGATCCTGCCCGTGCGGTCCCTGCCATCAACCAGCAGGTACTCGTCGCCGAACATGAAGGGATTGCGGCACGTGGTCGGCACCTCGATGAAAGCCAGAGGCGCCACTTGTGGCTGTACGCCGGAGAGGTAGTCGTCCATGTCGTTTTCCGCCGGGGCGGTCATGGCGATGCACTTGGCAATGGAGAGGGTGCGGATGCCCCCCAGCCCGATCACGACATCGGCGTGGGAACCGCGGGCCAGCGTCACCCCGTCGTCAACGGTCTTGCTCGTGGCATTCGGGACGACCTCGTCGAACACGATGTGCTGGACACCCTTCTTTTCCAGGATGTCCTGCACCTTGTTGATGACCTTCCCCTCGTAGAGGATGGCCTCGGTCACAAGAAAGGCGCGCTCGCCGTATTCGGCCACGAGCTGGCCGATTCGGTTGATGGTGTCCAGCCCGAAGATGACCCGCGTCGGGATATGGAAAAGGACGTCCGGCATGGTGTGCTCGCCTCCCGCCACGCGGCTTGTCGTCGACGCCGCTGGCCCTGAAAAAAAAGCGGAGAATCCCGAAGGATACCTCCGCCTTCACCCCACAATGAACGCAGGCTTCAGATGCCGAAGGACTTCATGATCCCTTCCGCGGTTTTCTCGATGACTTCCTGCGACGGATACGAAGGATCCTGGAGCTTGCGCCTGATCTCCTCAACCCGGTCCGCGCGAACGTTCGGTGCGGCTTTGGCAGTCTCTACTGTCTTGAGAACCTCCGACTTCGAGCGCGCCTCCGAGGAAACGTTGATCGAATCGACGTCGCTCTTTGCCCGGGTCTTCGCGGGCTTGTCGGGCTTTTTTATGTTCGATGCAGGATCGAGCGGGCCTATCCTCTCAACGGTCATAGGACCTTCCTTTCACTTACTCTTATCGACAGCCATGAAACCCAACTTGAACCCTTTTCCTTCTTTATATGCATCGCGCCCCTATTCGTCAAGGTCGCCCGCGCGGCCCGGTGTGGCTCATAAATGGACGATTTCGACCGCCATGGTGGTGGTATCCACCAGGGCCACCGTGGCAGCCTCAGCCAGGTATCCTGCGCAGGTCCCGGGGTTGAGGAGCTTCTTTTCATTGCCTTCGACCCTGAGCTTGTGGTTGTGGCCATAGATCACCAGGTCGTAGGCGCCCAGCCGGTACAGATCGTCCGCCAGATCGGGGTAGTGCATCACCACGATTCGACGGCCTCCGAGGCTCAGAACGCTTGATCCGTCCGCAAATGAGCAGAAATCCCCCGCCCGGCGGCCGAGCATGAAGCGATCCCCATCGTTGTTGCCGAAAACGGCGCTCATTTTTATGCCCTTGTCCGAAAGGGGTTTGAACTCAGCAAGCGTGAAGGGTGAGCAGAAATCCCCCGCGTGGACAAGGGCCTCCACGCCGTTTTTCGAAAAGATTTCGACCGCCTTGCGGAGATTGGGGAGATGGTCATGAGAGTCCGATAGAACACCGATTCTCATCAACGGCCTCGAGTGATGATACTCATTTCCCACACTATCGGCATGGCGGGTGGATTCTGAAATGCGGCGTGGCCAGCTTCGCTCTCCCTGGCAGCAGTTTCTTTACACCCGGCCGGACCGCTGCTAAACTCAGCCCCATGAAGCGGATCGGTATCGTCGGTTTCGGGNNAGGTCTTGCGCGCAGGAGGCCCCAGGTACCCATACTCGCGTTCGACGTCAAACAGGACAAATTGGAGACGGCCGCAAAAGCAGGCGGGCATTCCGCCGCACGGACCGCCTCTGAAGTGTTTTCTTCCACGGATATCACGATACTCTGCGTGAAGCCGCAGGACCTGAGTGTCCTTGCTGCGGAAGTGAAAGACGCTTCCCGGGGCAGGCCGGTGATCTCCATCCTCGCGGGCAGACGCATCCAGTCGCTCTGCGACCTGCTGGGCACCGACCAGGTCGCACGCTTCATGCCAACCCTTGCCGCTGTCAAAGGGGCATCGCTCGTCGGCGTCGCATTCCATGCGGCGGCATCCGCGCAGTTTCGCGAGGATGCGCTTTCCATTGCCGACGCCCTTGGAAGCCACCTGGAAATTCCGGAGAAGCTCATGTCCGCGATGACGGGCGTTTCCGGTTCGGGGCTCGCCTATGTGCTCCAGTTCGTTCATGCAATGGCGCAAGGCGGGGTCGCATCGGGCTTCGACTACCCGACGGCGCTTGCTGTCGCCGTTGCGGGCCTCGAGGGGGCGGCCAGCCTCCTGAAGGACGGCGCACATCCCATGGACCTGGCAAGCCGCGTCACGTCTCCCGCGGGCACGACGATACAGGGCGTCCGGGCCCTGGAGCGCGGCGCTTTCACGGCAACGGTGATGGAAGCCGTCGAGGCGGCGGCGCGCAAGGCCAGCGAGTTCGAAGGCTAGGGCGGGCGCCTGCTGCGCGCGCCGCACAACCGGAGCGCGTCCCGTTGCCAGAGCATGCTCTCTCCGCTATGATCGGCGGATGCTCGACCTGAAGTTCATCCGTGACAACATCGACGCCGTTCGTCTGAACGTCAAGCATCGCCACGTGGCGGCTGACCCCGACCTGGTCGTGCGCCTGTACGACCAGCGAAACCTGCTCCTGAAGGAGCTGGAGGGGCTGCGCGCATTGCGCAACGCAAACGCGGAAAAAATGAAGGGAAAGCTCAGCGCGGAGGAACGTGCCCCCCTGGTGGAGGAAGGCAGGCGCCTGAAGGAATCCATCGCGGAGCTTGAGAAGCGCAACGAAGAGACGGAGAAGACCCTCACCGACGAGGCGCTGAAGATCCCCAACATGTCGCACCCGTCGGCACCGATTGCCGAAGGAGAAACGGGCAATGCACAGCTTCGCACGTGGGGCACGCCGCCTGTTTTTTCATTTGCCGCGCGCGATCATGTGCAGCTCGGCCAGTCGCTGGACCTGATCGATTTCGAGACAGGCGCAAAGGTCGCCGGGCAGAAGTTCTACTATCTCAAGAACCAGGCGGTGATCCTGGAGCTCGCGCTGGTGCGCTACGCCGTGGACGCCCTCATGCGCGAAGGGTTCACGCCCATGATGACCCCGGACGTTGCGCGGGAGGAGATCGTCGCCGGCCACGGCTTCAATCCCCGCGGACCGGAGAGCAACATCTATCCGGTTGAAGGCACGGACCTGTGCCTGATCGCCACCGCGGAGTTCA
>PMDT01000293.1 GCA_003154555.1 Spirochaetaceae bacterium | reverse complement strand
ACGCGACATTGATCTTTCCGTCGCCGTCGCGCGAGCCGCCGCTTCCCAGGAAGAGCTGGTACCAGATCCAGGCAGGACCCGCGTCGGGATCCGTGATCATGTCACGCTTGAAGGAATACGCCACGTCCTCCGCGGTCAGGGGATAGCCATTCTGGAACTTCACACCCTGGCGGATGGTAAACGTGTAGGTTTTTCCGTCCTTGGAGATGCCGCCATTGGCAACGGTCGGCACCGCGGTGGCGAGCTTTGGAACAAATGAACCAAGGTCCGCGCCTTTGAAATCCAGGAGCCTGTCATAGAGGACAGCGAGGACGCTCCATGACGCATTGTCGTAGGCAACGGCCGGATCGAGGCTCACCTCGTCGCTGATGTTCGCGAAGATGAGTGTATCCGGGTTCTTGATGGCGCCGGCGGCAAACAGGGTGCCCGTGACGGCCGCCAGGACGAAAAGCACAACCAAGAGTCTTTTCATATGACCTCCTTCGTAGAGCAGGTATGGATTTATAGGCAGATTAGCACAAGCCGGGGCGTCTGCAAAGGGAAAAAGTCATTCGTTCGCGCCTGCCCGGAGAGCCTGGAACACCCCCGTTTGCTTGCAATCTCCAATGTTCCGTGCTACTCTGGTCGAAATCTTCTACTGGAAAGGGGAGAAAAGCATGAAAAGACTACTCGTCATACTTCTTCTTGCCATTGCCGCGACCTCATTCGTGTCGGCCCAGGTCAAGGGACCCATCGTCGACAAGATAATCTTCAACGCACGCAGCCAGATCGACGTCGGGATAAAAGACGTCGCTGAGGGCCGCTCCGACCTCTGGCGCTACAGCACGGACGGCGCCGCCTTCAAGGCCCTTCCGCAAGACGTCACCTCCAAGCTCGACGTCTACAGCACCGCCGGTGCTTTCTACATCTCCCTCTACATCAACCCGATTCCGAATGCCGCCCCCTACTCGTTCACGGCAAACGACGGGAAGACCTATTTCAATCCCTTCGCCATCCAGGCGGTGCGCTACGCCATGAACTTCCTGGTCAACCGCAAAAAGATCGTGGACGAGATCATGGACGGCGCCGGGGTTGCCATGTACACCCCCGTGATCGCGGGCCAGCCAAACGCGTCGCGCTACGACCTGATCGCGAGCAAGTTCGGCTTTACTCCCACCGGCAACGAGACGAAAGCGCTCGCCGATATCAAGGCCGCAATGACGGCTGCCGCGGCGCTGCCCGAAAACAAGGGCAAGCTCGCCTTCAACGGCCAGTGGTGGACGTACAATGGGGACCCGATCACGGTGAACTTCGTCATCCGCGTGGACGACCCCACCCTCCGGCTCCCGGAAGGCCGCTATGTCGCGGACCAGATCGAAAAGGCCGGCATCAAGGTCAACCGCCTCGAGTACGACCGCACAAAAGCGTTTGCAACCTGGCAGGGCAAGGATCCGAAGGACTATGCCTGGAACCTCTATACGGAGGGCTGGGGCGGCGGTCAGACCTACGCTTTCTGGGAAAGCCCCATCTCCCAGATGTACGCGCCGTGGCAGTCGAACATGCCCGGCAGCGGCAACGCCAGCTTCTGGAACTACCAGAATGACGAGGCNNTCGGGGCGCAGGTCACCTACCAGGCCGGCAACAAGGACCGCTACAGTGGGTCGCGCATGGCATGGGGCATCGGCGACGGTATCGACAAGTGGTCGCTGTATACCGCGGACGTGAAGCCCGAGACCACGGGCCCGGACAAGGGCCTGAAAGTGCTGAAGATGACGGACTTCTCTTCCCAGTCCACGTATTTCATCTCACCGTGGGACCCGATCGGGCCCGACGGAATGTCCGACACCTATTCCAGCGGCGTCTCCAAGGCCCTTTCGGACCAGGAGTACGAGGGCAACCCGGTGACGGGCATCTATATGAATCTGAGGTCCGACTTCACCGGCATCAAGAGCTCGATCGACGTGGACGCCGCCGGCAAGATCACCGGCAAGATCCCGGTACCCGCGAACGCCATCCTCTGGAACTCGGTCGACCAGAAGTGGGAGTCGGGCTTCATCTACGCCGACCTGAAGGGTGACGGCTCCACCTACGGCTACAAGCAGCAGTCCGGCATCACCGCCTACAGCCAGGCCACGTTCTCCTTCAAGTTCGGAAAGTGGCACGACGGCCGGGCGGTCGACATCAACGACTATCGCTACGTGCTGTCCATGCCGTATGACATCGCGTTGAAGAAGAGCACGGACGACAAGGTCTATGAAGAGGCCTATGCGAACGCGAAAAACCCGAGCCTGATCATCTGGAAGGGCTTCGTGTTCAACCCGAACAACACGATCACCGTCTACGGCGACGCGAACTACCCGATGAACCAGCCCCAGCTCGCCGGCCTCCTGTCCCCGTCGCTCATGGTGCAGGCGAACAACTACGGCTCGATCGTGCCCTGGGAAATCCTGGAGGCGATCAAGGCCATCGTGTCGGAGGGCAATGCCTCCAACACCAGCTACGTCTACAACGGCAACGGCGACTTCACCGAGGTGGATCTCCTCAGCCAGAAATGCGTCGCCGATATCCGCGCGAAGCTCCAGGAGTTCATCACGAAAGAGCGCGTGCCCACTGCCCTCAAGGGCTTCGTGACGCCGGCGCAGGCCATCGCGGACTACAAGCTCGCTATTGCATTCATCGACAAGCACGGCCACGCCTACATTTCCAATGGCGCATTCGTGCTGGATTCGTATGACGCGGCGAACAAGGCGGGCGTGATGCTCGCGAACCGCGACCCGAGCTACCCGTACGCGAAGGGGTACTGGACAACCGCCCTGGCGACCCGCTTTACGCGCATCGACGCCATCAAGGTCCCTGCCTACAAGAAGGGCAGCCCCATGACCGTTGCGCTCACGATCAGTGACGTCTCCTTCCCGATGAACACGGCGAAGTACGCCGCGGCGGCGAAGATCAAGGTGACCCTGATCGGCGACAAGGAGACATCGTACACGGGGACCGTCGTCAAGGCAGGCAGCTTCCAGGCCGTCATCCCCGCAAAGGACCTCGATGCCCTGAAGGCGGGGAGCTACACGCTCGTCGTCGAGGCCTCGTTCGGCGACGAATCACCCACCGTCGACACGTCGAACGTCATCATTTTCTAGACTCATCCGTTGTGACCGGCGCCCTCGAACCCTCGGGGGCGCCTCTTTCAACCGGCACAGGACACCCGCATGTTCCGCACCTACATCCTGAAACGCGTCCTCTACGGCATCCTCATGTATGTGATCATGGTCTTCGTCTATTCGGCGCTGTTCAACAATGTCGCCGACAAGACCCTGCGGTCGCAGATCGAGGAGCAGCTCAGCCAGGCGGTGAGACTCCAGCGGAATGTCACGGAGGAGCAGCTCCGCACGTTCATCGCCACGCGGCGGCAGGAGAAGCTCAACCAGTACCACCTCAATGAGCCGCTGCCCAGCCGCATCTTCTGGCGCGCGGTCCGTACGCTCCAGTTCGATTACGGCAACGCCACGACGATGAAGGCCTCCAATGGCGACCGCCTTGTCACTTCCATCATCCTCGAGGCACTGCCCCGGACCATCCTCCTCTTCACGACGGAGGTGATCCTCACGACGCTCCTTGGCGTCGCTCTCGGCCTCTACATGGCGCAGCGCCCGAACGGCTTCCTGGACCGCTTCTCCTCCGGGGTCACGATGATCTCCAACGGTCTTCCCAGCTGGTGGCTGGGGCTCATCATGATCATGGCGTTTTCCTACGGCATCCCCCTCTTCCCCTCCGGGGGGCTGCACATCAACCCCGCCCCCCATGGGTGGCCCGGGGTGTGGGACTATCTCTGGCATCTCTCCCTGCCGCTGATCACGCTCGTGCTCCTGAGTCTCTGGGGGACGGCGTACCTCACGCGCAATATTGTGCTCTCGAATCTCCAGGAAGATTACGTGATGGCGGCGCGCGCGCGCGGCGTGGCCGAACGGCGCGTGCTCTTCGGTCACACGCTGCGGACGGCGATGCCCGCCATCATGACCCTGGCGGTGCTCGGGCTGTTCTCCTCCATCGCGGGCAACATCATCGTGGAGGGCGTCTTCGGCTGGCCGGGTATCGGCAACCTCTATTTCGTTGCGGTGCAGCAGAACGACGTGCCCATCCTCACGGCGACGCTCGCCATCGAGACCCTGTTCAACATGGTCGGCTTCATCCTGCTGGATATCATCTACGGGCTGCTCGATCCCCGCATCAAGGTAGGCGGCAGAATATGAAAGCGAAGACGAGCGACGTCCTGGAAGGCCTGCGCGATTTCTGGCGGGAGTTTTCACGGGTGAAGTCGGGTCTCGTCGGCCTGGCCATCCTCATCGTTTTCCTGGTGCTCGCCTTCATCGGGCCGGCCATCGTGCCGTTTCCCGGGGCAATCACGCACTGGCGCGACATCACGTTCTGGCAGGACAACTCTCTCGGCGCCCCGCCAGAATGGGTGAACGCGCTGCCCTGGGTCCGGCAGAAATCGGCGGTGACCGCGCTCCTCTCCCCATCGGCGACACAGGATTCCCAGGCGGAGGGCGGGGTGACAATCCGCACGTTCAGCTTCCGCTACGGCTATTCGTACGACGTGCCGCCCCGCGACATCGTCCTCCGTCTATTCGGCACGGGCCAGGTCCCTGTCGTCATCTCCCTCACGCGCCCCGACGGCCTGGTCGCGGAGCTGTACAGCGGGCAGCTCGAAGTCTCGGAGGGCAACCCGCAGCGCATTTCCATCTCGAATGACGCCACGGAGGCCGCGATAGAGTTCGTCCGCAGCCACGATGAGCAGCTTGCCTCCTCCATGAGCGCGGACCTCGTCAAGGCGCCGAGCCTCCTGTTTTCCCGGCTGGACAGCTCGATCCTCGACTCGCCGCACGCCCTGAAAGGGGCCTACACTCTCACCATCAAGGCGATGCTCCTCAACGACGCCGTCGTCCTGCCGCCGACGATGGTCGTCTCGGGCAAGGTCTCGGGCCTGATGGGCACGGACCTTTCCAAGCGCGATGTCTTCACCGGCATCGTCGTCGGCATCCGCTGGGCCCTCATCATTGGCATCCTCACCTCCATCATCACCGTGCTCGTCGGCGTGGTGCTCGGCGTGGCGGCCGCGTACTTCGGCGGGGCGCTGGACTGGCTCCTGAACCGGCTGTACGAGTTCGTCTACCTCCTGCCGGTCCTTCCCTTCCTCATCGTCATCTCGGCCATATTCAAGCCAACAATCTGGACTCTTATTGTGATAATCTGTCTCTTCTTCTGGACGGGTCCCTACAAGCCGGTCTACAGCATGGCCCTCCAGATCCGCGAGGAGACGTACGTGGAGGCTTCCCGCGCGCTGGGGGGAAGCAGGCTCTGGATCATCTTCCACCATATCGTGCCCATCCTCCTGCCCTACAGCTTCGCCGTGATGGCGCTCAGCATCCCGGCGGTCATTGTCTACGAGGCGAGCGTGAGCCTCCTGGGGCTCGGGGATGCCACCATCGTCACGTGGGGGCAGCTCCTCCACGACGCGCTGGGCCAGGGTGCCGTCATCAACCGGCTGTGGTGGTGGGTCGTTCCGCCCGGGCTCATGATCGCCCTCATGGGCATGTCATTTGCCTTCCTCGGCACCGCGCTGGACAAGATCCTCCATCCCAAGCTCAAGACCAGGTAGGGACTATGCCGGACACTCTGCTCTCCGTCAGGGATCTCAAGCTCCACTACTTCACGTCGAAAGGCGCCGTGCGCGCACTGGACGGCGTCAGCTTCGACCTGGCCGCCGGCGAAACGCTCGGCCTCGTGGGTGAATCCGGTTGCGGCAAGACCACGACCGGCGTCGCGCTCCTCAACATGCCCTCCCCCCCGGGCCGCATCGTGAGCGGCTCCATCATGCTGGATGGCGCGGAGATCGTCGGCATGCGCGACCGCGAGCTTCGCACGCGGGTGCGGTGGTCCCGCATCTCGATGGTATTCCAGGGCGCCATGAACTGCCTCACCCCGGTCTACACGGTGCGCGCGCTGATGATGGAAACATTCAAGGCGCACACGGTCACGAGCAGGCTGGAGAACGCAGAGGCCGAAAGTCTCCTTCGCCACTACATCGGCCTGGTGGGCCTGCCGGAACACATCCTGGGGCGCTATCCGCACGAGCTTTCCGGCGGCATGAAGCAGCGCGTCGTCATCGCCATCGCCCTTTTCCTGGAGCCGAAGGTAGTGATCATGGACGAGCCGACGACTGCCCTGGACGTGATCGTGCAGGCGCAGATCCTGAACCTCATCAAGGTGTTGAAACGGGACCTCAACCTTTCCTACATCTTCATCACGCATGATCTTGCCACGGAGGCGGAGGTCGCCGACCGGATCATGGTGATGTACGCGGGCAAGGTGGCGGAGATCGGCACGAACCAGCAGATCTTCGGAGAAAAGGGCCCCCTCCATCCCTACACGCAGAAGCTTCTCAACGCCACACCGCGTCTGCGGCGCAAGGTGTCGGAGCTCGCCTTCATCCCCGGAGCGCCCCCGGACCTTCTGGACCCTCCCGCGGGATGCCGTTTCTCCCCCCGCTGTCCCTTTGCCAGAGAAAAATGCCGCCAGGTGGAGCCGCCGATCACCCGGCTGGAGGATCAGCACGAAGTGGCCTGCTGGAAGGCAATGGAGGACCCCGACTATGCGCGCTCCTGAAAAAACGGCCGCGCCGGGCCTCGCGCGCCCCGTTCATTTCACGTTCGAGGACGGGCAGGCGATTCTCGACGTGCGGGGACTGAAAAAGGAGTTCGCCGTCCGGCGGAGGCTCAGCGAAGTGGCACGTGGCACGCACGTGGTGGTGAAAGCCGTCGACGGCGTGAGCTTCCAGCTCCGACGCGGGGAGATACTCGGGCTCGTCGGGGAATCCGGCTGCGGCAAGACCACCACCGGAAAGTTAATCATGAAGCTCATCCACCCCACCGGCGGCCGCATCTGCATGAACGGCCACGACGTCACGGAGCTCGCGCGTCCCCAGGAGATCGATTATCGGCGCCAGGTGCAGATGGTCTACCAGGACCCGTATGCGTCGCTGAATCCCCGGTTCAAGGTCAGGGATGTCCTGGAGGAGCCGCTCCTCATCCATCACGTGGGGGATTCACGGGCGGAACGGATGAGGCTCATCACCGAGGTCATGGAGAAGGTGAAGATGACGCCGGTGGACGACTTCATGGATCGGTATCCCCACATGCTTTCCGGCGGGCAGCGCCAGAGGATTGCAACGGCGCGCACGCTCATTCTGTCGCCGAAGATCATGGTCGCCGATGAGCCGGTGTCCATGATCGATCTCTCCACCCGCGCGGAGATCCTCCACATGATGAAGGCCGTGCAGCAGGAGATGGAGCTCTCCATCCTTTACATCACGCACGACATCTCCACGGCCCGGTTCTTCACCGACAGGATCGCCGTCATGTATCTCGGACGCATCGTGGAGATCGCCCCGGCGGACGACCTGATCGACGCGCCGCGCCACCCGTACACCCGGGCGCTCNNGGTCTGCGAGCCGGTGCCCGGCCGCGTGAATCGGCTCAAGGAGCTTCCCATCACGGGGGAGATCCCTTCCGCGGCGGACATCCCTTCAGGATGCCGATTTCATCCGCGCTGCCCGTTTGCCCAACGGCAGTGCTGGGAACAGGCGGAGCCGGAGCTCGAGGAGGTGCAGCAGCCCGCCCCAGGGGCGGTGCAGCAGCCCGCCCTACGAGAAGTGGGACCGGG
>PMDT01000207.1 GCA_003154555.1 Spirochaetaceae bacterium | reverse complement strand
TGAGCAGCTCCGTGTCAGACACGCGCGCGCTGATATTGCCATCATTCGACGCGACGAAGAACCTGTCGCGCAGTCTCCTGCCCGCCTCTACGATCTGGCGTCGTGCTTCAGCCTCTTGCATATTACCTATTGTAGCGATTTGCAGCGGGCTCGTCGATGGACATGAAAATGCCCGCGAACCCCGCCGCAGTCGCCCTTGCCAGGCGCAACTGCCTTCCCAGTAGCGGTACGATTCAGCGGGCCTGTCATTTAACTATCAACAATTCGTGATAGTTGCAAAAAAACTATCAATTGTCAATCTGTAAACTGACGATAAATACCATAATGATGAGAAAAATTTGCAATTGCACAGGATATCTGTATAGTAATTAACATTCGGATTCGCAGGCCTTACGATGCCAACAAGAAAGCGACAGGATAGGCTCAGCATCATCCTGAAAGCCGTGCGGGAGACACGCGGGGCTTCGATCCGGGAGCTGGCGGGCTCGCTCGGCGTGTCAGAGATGACCGTACGCCGCGACCTGGAGCTCCTCGCGTCCGAATCCCGCATACGTTTCGTGCATGCGGGAGCCATCCCCCTGGAGAACCAGTCGGAGGGTGCTGCCGGCGACTATTCACTTTCCGGGGCGAAAGCCGCCGGCGCGGAAGAAAAGATGAGAATCGGGCAGAAGGCTGCCTCTCTTGTGGAATCGGGTGACGTCGTGATCATCGATTCCGGGTCGACCACCGAATGGCTCGCGCGGAGCCTCTCCCCCGATCTCTCCGTGACGATACTCTGCTTCTCCCTGAACGTCCTCCTGGAAGCGGGACGCAGCCCCCTGCGGACGATCCTCTGCGCCGGTGGTGCCCTCAATCCCGACACGCTTGTTTTCCAGGGTCCGGAAGGGCTGGACCTCGTCCGCCGCTACCGCGCGGGGAAGGCTTTCTTTTCCGCCGGGGGCGTGAGCGACCGCCTGGGGGTCACCTGCACAGACCCGGCGGAGGCTGAGCTGAAGAAGGCTGCCATCGCCTCTTCCCAGACGCGGATCCTCCTGGTCGATTCGCGCAAGTTCGCCACGGTGAAGCCCGCGTGGTTCGCCGAGCTTTCCGATTTCGATGCGATCATCACGGACGCAGGCATATCGCTGGATTTCGTGGAGATCATCCGCGACCGGGGCATCGCCCTTCACGTCGTCTGAGCGCGCCCCTCACCAGAGATGACCCGCGCCTGGTCGAGCAGGTCCTCCGTCTCCTTGATCCAGAAGGCCTCGCTTCCCCAGTCGGGGAAGCTCCCCCGGAACCAGGCGTCGTTGCGCTGCCGGGCGCGCCACGCGAGGAAATAGATCATGCGCATGAACCGGAGCGGCTCGATGAGTCGCAGCGTCGAGATGTCAAACGGAGCGAACTGCTCGTAGCCCTCCAGCAGCAGGTTGAGCTCTCGCCTGCTCTCCGCGGCATGCCCGGGGAGCACGAGCCACAGGTCCTGCACCGGCGGGCCCATCATCATGTCGTCGAAATCGATCAACGCCAGCCCCGTTCCCGGCCGATCGATGATATTCGCCCGGTGGCAGTCGCCGTGGATCCGCTGGAATCGCGTGTTCTCGAAGAGCGGGGCGATGGCGCGGAGCGTGCTCTCACAGGTGTCTTTCCACTTGTCAACGTGGTCGGGATGGACGAGGCCGTCGGCAAGGAGCTCGTTGACGAACGGGGCCGTCAGGAGCGCCGGGCTGCAGACGGCGCGCGCGGTGGCTTCGCGGCGCGCACCCGCGACATGGCAGCGCCCCAGCAGCGCCCCGAGACGCAGGAAGTCGTCGTCGGTCTCCGGCTCGAATGTGCGGCCGCCGATTCGCGGGAACACCGCGAAGAGAAACTCCCCGCCTCCATCGTCCGCGGGCGCGCGCGCCGCGTGGAGGGTCTGGCCGTCGAGCCCCCGCAGGGGAGCGATGACGGGAATCTCGGCGTCCGCACAGTCCAGGAGAAACGCGTGCTCGTCGAGTATCGCTTCCCGTGTCCACCGTCCGGGCCGGTAGAACTTCGCGACCAGCCGCTCCCCGTCTTCCGCGCGCATTCCGTAGACCCGATTCACGTAGCTGTGGTACGACTCCAGGGTGCCGTCCAGCGGACGGCCGCTGGAGTTTTCCACCGCGCGCATCGCGATCTCAGGTGAAAGCTGGTCGAAGGATCCCGTCTGCATTCGGTACGCCGTGCAACTTATAGCACGGGAGGAGGCGCGGGAGAAGCGGCGCCCCGGGTGCGTCGGACAGCGCGCGGCAGCGCGCGCATGCACCTGTCTGCCCATTGAAGCGCGGGCGCGGTTGCGGGCATGATCATGTCATGACGTACTCACGCCCCGTGGTCGATCTCATCAAGGAACGTTTCTCCTGCCGCACTTTTTCGGCCGCGCCGATCGACTCCGCCCACCGGATAAGGCTCAGCGAAGCAGCCGCGGCCCTTCATGCCGGCCCGCTCGGCATACCCCTGCGCTTCGAGCTCGTTGCCGCAACGGCGGCTGATACCGCCGAGCTCCGCGGGCTGGGCACGTATGGTTTCATCCGCGGCGCCACGGGCTTCCTGATCGGGGCCGCCCCCACGCAGGGCTTCGGCCTGGAGAGCTTTGGCTGCGCAATGGAGGAGCTCGTGCTCCTTGCTACGGACCTCGGCCTGGGCTCCTGCTGGCTGGGCGGCACGTTCCGCCGCGGCTCGTTCTCGCGCCGCATCGCGCGACGACGCGGCGAATCCATCCCGGCGGTCATCGCCGTTGGCGTAATTTCCGATCTCGCTGCGGCGCGTGGTGGGGCTTTGCGGACAAGGGTTGGCGGCAGCAGGCGCAAGGGATGGGATCAGCTCTTTTTCGACGGCGGATTCGGCGTGCCGCTCACTCCCGATTCCGCCGGGGCCCTGTCGGGGCCGCTGGAAATGCTGCGGCTCGGGCCTTCGGCGTCCAACAAACAGCCCTGGAGGGTCGTCCGGCAGGGAAAAAGCTGGCATTTTTTCCTGCAACGTACCCCGGGATACAGGAGCGCGCTCCTCGCGCGGCTCCTCGGGATCCTCGACATCCAGCGCGTGGACATCGGGATCGCCATGTGTCACTTCGAGCTGGCCGCACGGGAGCAGGGACTCAAAGGCGAATGGATGGTGCGCGATCCGGGCCTCGCCCTGCCCGATCCGCTCACGCAATATATAGTGAGCTGGCAGGGTTGATGCGAGGAGCTTCGGCTTCTTTGGCCGCCAGCAATGACGAATGTAGTCATTTTTTTGACTACCACTGTCAGCATGGGCTTGTGTCTGCCCCTGTGGGCAGCCGGTGGGCGCGGCTTTCAGGACGGCCTGTGCATCTTGTGGATCTGGTAGCTTGACTTCAGGCCCTTGAGGCTCGTCACGAACGGAGCGTCGACCCACCCCTTTGACGAAAGATAGGCCTGCGCCTCGCTTTCGTTGAACAGCGCCTGGGAGGCCATGATGTCGCGGCCGTCCGAGAGACCCTGCACGCGTGCCGCGATATTCACCGTCGTGCCGAAATAGTCGATGCGGTCGTTGAGAGTCACCGCGATGCAAGGGCCGTGATGCACGCCCACCTTGATGATGATGGAGTTCTTGAGCTTCTTCGCGATGTCCAGGTCGTCGAAGGCTTCGATCATCTCCACCGAAGAGTGGACGGCGTCCCGCGGGTCGACGAACACCGCCATGACCGCGTCTCCGATGGTCTTCACGATGCCACCGTTGTTCTGCTTGACGATCCTTTCCATGATGTAGAAATGCTCTTTCACCAGCGCGAATGCCTGGGCGTCGCCCAGGCGCTCATAGAGCTCCGTGGAGCCCTTGATGTCGGTAAAGAGGAAGCCGAGGTTCTCAATGGAGAAGGTTTCATTCAGCGACAGCATCTCTGATGAGAAAAGGTCGCGGAACTCCTGGAGGCTGGAGACGACCGCCGCCGTGGGCCATCGCGGCGGGCTGATGCGGAAGAAGTGCATTTCCCGCTCCTGGGTGGTCTTGTTCGTGATCACCAGGTCGGCCTTTCCCGGCCGCGCCTTCACCACGACGAGCGGGGCCTGCTCGGACACATATACCATCGTGACCTTCTGCGCCGGGGATTTCTCTCCCATCACCGCGATGTTGAAGACCTTCTGGTCCTCATCGACGACGACGAAGTAGTTGCCCGGTTTGAGCTCCGTGGAGAGGAAATGGCTTTTGCCCGGATCCAGGTCGATGCTGATACCCGGCTCCGCCTCGAATCCGGCCATCACCTGCCCGAAGAAACCGACGTCGGCCGGTTTGAGAACCGCGGGGTTGGGCGCGAAGCTCACCTCCAGGTTGGTGTCGAAGCCTGCGTCGAAGGGGATGGCGCAGAAATCGCAGTGGTCGGCGTGCTTCAGGCTCTGCAGCTTGTCCGAGCGCTGGGTTGTCCCTTTGCAGGAGGGGCAGTGGATGGTCCAGAAGAGATTGAGGAGCCCGCCCTTGGTAAGGTGGAGCATCGCCTTCAGCGCGGCCATGCGGTTGATGCCGTGCTCCGCGGCAAGGCGCCACGGGTTGATATTGTACAGGCGTGCATCTTCCGCCGTGAGGAGGAAATCGCGGACAGTATCCACGGCGGGGCCGGATACGAGCTTGCGCGCCTGTGCGATCTTTTCATCGAACGACTTCTGATTGAGAATCTGCATGCCGCCCCCCTTTGCTGTGAAAGTAGCTCCGTGCTCCTCGTGCCGTCAAACGCGCGAGAGGTGTTGACGAAGGCTAAGGCAATCAATATATTAAGTTAGCTTATATAATAAGAGTGGTTGAATATGCAGGAAAAAAAAGACCTTGCTGGAGAAATACGCCGCTGGATGGAGCCCGTCATCATCAGGTCCATGCATGGGATGTCGCACTTCGCACGCTCGATGGGGCTGTCGATGCCGCAGTTCAGCCTGCTGATGCGGCTCTTTCATCACGGGGCCTGCGAGGTGCACGACATCGGGCGGCAATTCGAGGTCTCCAGCGCGGCGGCCAGCCAGCTTGTGGACCGACTCGTGCAGAGCGGGCTCGTGCTGCGCCAGGAGACCCCGGGCGATCGGCGCGTGCGCATGATCGCGCTCGGCGACCGCGGCCGTGACTTGATCCGCAGGGGAATGAAAGAGCGCTACCGCTGGGTGGATGAGCTCGTGCAGGAGCTTCCGTCAGAACGGCGCGATGCGATCCTTGAAGCGCTGCCGGCACTCATGGAAGCGGAAANNGCACCGCACGAGAGCCATGGGGCGCTCATAGAAAAGACGGACGAATCCGCCGGTGCGGAATCCGCGTCCCGCGGTGCAGAATCCGCCTCCGGCGGTGCAATAAAGACGCCGCGGGCGCGTCAATAGGTACAAGGAGAGAGATCGATGTTCAAGCTGTTTCGCAATCTGAAACCGTACGCCTTCATANNTCGGGGCGGTGGTCATCCTCGTGGCAGGACAGGCCATCGCGGAGCTGTACCTGCCCACACTGATGTCAGACATCGTGGACAAGGGCGTCATGAACGGTGACACGGGCTACATCCTGCGTACGGGTGGCGTCATGCTTCTCGTCGCGCTCGCAGACATGGCCTGCGCGTTCGTCGCGGCCCTGCTTTCGGCGCGGGCGGGCATGGGCTTCGGCCGCGACCTTCGGCGGAAGGTCTTCACGCACGTGGAGGGCTTCTCCCTTCACGAGTTCGATATCATCGGCACCCCGTCGTTGATCACGCGCACGACGAATGACATCACCCAGGTGCAGATGTTCACGATGATCATGATGCGGATGCTCATCATGGCGCCCATCATGGCGGTTGGTGGCGTCATCATGGCGCTCCAGAAGGACGCCAAGCTGACATGGGTTCTCGCCGTGGTCATTCCGATCATCGCCGTTGTCATCAGCATCACGGCTTCCAAGGCCATCCCCCTGTTCCGCTCCATCCAGAAGAAGATCGACCGGATCAACCTCGTTCTCCGCGAGGGTCTCACGGGGGTGCGGGTCATCCGCGCCTTCAACCGCGGGGAGCACGAGCAGAAACGATTCGACGAAGCCAACCTCGATCTCACGAATGTTTCCATCCGCGTGAACAAGCTCATGGCGCTCATGATGCCCCTCATGATGCTTCTGATGAATCTCACCATGATTGCCATCATCTGGTTCGGCGCAAAGCGCATCGACGCCGGGGGGATGCAGGTGGGCGCGCTCATGGCGTTCCTCCAGTATGCGATGCAGATCCTCTTCTCCCTGCTCATGGTATCCTTCCTGTTCATCATGCTGCCCCGGGCCAGCGCGTCGGCCACCAGGATCAACGAGGTCCTTGCGCTGAAGCCTGGCATCAAGGATGCGGCGACCACCCGCACGGCGGACGCCGAGCACGGGTATNNAAATCGACGCTCGTGAATCTCATCCCCCGTTTCTACGACATTGCGTCCGGCAGCATCCTCGTGGACGACGTCGATATCAGGGACATGACGCAGGAGGTGCTGCGGGCAAAGCTGGGCTTCGTCCCGCAGAAGGCGGTGCTCTTCAACGACACCATCGCCAACAACATTCGCTACGGGCGGGAAGAGGCCACCGACGAAGAGGTGGCGCATGCCGCGGAAACGGCGCAGGCGCTGGAGTTCATCCTCGCCATGCCGGACGGCTACCAGTCGGTGGTGTCCCAGGGAGGCACGAACCTCTCCGGCGGGCAGAAGCAGCGCCTCTCCATTGCCCGCGCCCTTGTGCGGAAACCCGAGATCTACATCTTCGACGACACATTCTCGGCCCTCGACTTCAAGACGGACGCGAAGCTCCGCGCCGCCCTGAGGAAGGAGACGGCCGATGCCACGGTCATCATCGTGGCCCAGCGGGTGAACACGGTAATGGACGCCGACCGGATCATCGTCCTGGACGAGGGACGGGTGGTCGGCATGGGAACCCACCGTGAGCTCATCCGCACATGCGAGGTCTATAGAGAGATCGTATCCTCGCAGCTTTCTGAGGAGGAACTGGCATGAGCGACGGCAACGGAAACGGAAAGACAACAACGGCGACTGCCCCCGCGGGAGCGCCTGCTGCAACGGGACCCAGCCGCGGGCCTGGTCCGGGCTTTGGCCCCGGAAGGGGCGGCCCCGGCGGACATCGCGGCGGACCCATGGGGGGCATGGGCAGGCCGGTGGAGAAAGCAAAGAATTTCGGAGTCTCCATGCGGCGGCTCGTCGGGTTCCTGAAGCCCCATATGGTGAAGCTGATCGTGGTGCTTGTGCTCGCCATCGGCAGCACGATGTTCGCGATCTTTGCGCCGAAGATCATGGGCCATGCGACCACGAAGATATTCGCGGGGCTCATGGCGAAGATGATGCACCTTCCCGGCGCGGGGATCGATTTCACCGCCATCGGCTGGATCGTCGTAGAGCTGATCGGCATGTACATCGGGTCGGCGATCCTCAGCTACATCATGCAGTACATCATGGCGGGTGTGTCCCAGCGGACCGTCTATGACATGAGGAAGCTCGTGAACGACAAGCTCGCGCGGCTGCCCCTGAAGTTCTACGACGGCCGCACGCACGGCGAGATCATGAGCCGTTTCACGAACGACATGGACAACATTGCCACCACCCTGCAACAGAGCCTCACCCAGATCATCACCTCGGTGGTGACGATTTTGGGCGTCATCGTCATGATGCTCACCATCAGCCCCCTGCTCACCGCCATCACGATCGTCGTCCTGCCGCTGAGCTTCCTCGTGACCCGGATCATCGCGCCCAAGTCGCAGAAGTATTTCGCCGACCAGTGGAAGAACATCGGCGATCTCAACGGCCACATCGAGGAGATGTACACGGGGCATACCATCGTGAAGGCGTTCGGCCATGAGCGGAAATCCATCGAGAGGTTCAACGCCATCAATGAGAAAGTCTACAACGCGAGCTGGCGCGCACAGTTCGTCTCGGGCCTTCTCTTCCCCCTCATGACATTCATCAACAACATCGGCTACGTGGCCGTGGCCGTTGCGGGCGGCATCCTGGTGACGCGGAAAGCGATCGCCATCGGCGACATCCAGGCATTCATCCAGTACTCGCGCCAGTTCACCATGCCCATCGCCCAGACGGCGAATATCGCCAACATCCTCCAGAGCACCGTGGCTTCCGCGGAGCGGGTCTTCGAGCTGCTGGACGAGCCGGAGGAGAAGCCGGACGCGGCGGACGCGGTCGTGCTGTCCAATCCCCGCGGCGAGGTGCGCTTCGAAAACGTGAGCTTCAGCTACAAGGCCGATTCCCCGCTCATCGAGGGCATGAACCTCGACGTGAAAGAGGGCCAGACCATCGCGATTGTCGGTCCGACGGGCGCCGGCAAGACGACGCTCGTGAACCTCCTCATGCGATTCTACGAGATCGGTGAAGGGCGCATCACGGTCGACGGCAAGGACATCCGCGACGTGAAGCGCGGGAACCTGCGCTGCACATTCGGCATGGTGCTCCAGGATACGTGGCTCTTCAACGGCACCATCCGCGACAACATCGCCTACGGGCGCGGCACCGTGACCGATGACGAGCTGCACCAGGCGGCAATCGCCGCGCACGCGGATCACTTCATCCGCACGCTGCCGCAGGGCTACGAGACGGTGCTGAACGAGGACGCGTCGAACATCTCGCAGGGACAGAGACAGCTCCTCACCATCGCCCGCGCGGTGCTCATCGATCCGGCCATCCTCATCCTCGACGAGGCCACCAGCTCGGTCGCCACTCGCACCGAGGTGTTGATCCAAGAGGCAATGAACGCGTTGCGTCACGAACGGACGAGCTTCGTCATCGCGCATCGTCTCTCGACGATCCGCGGTGCCGATGTGATTCTCGTGATGGAGGACGGCAGCATCGTCGAGCAGGGATCGCACAGCGAGCTCCTCGCGCACGACGGCCCGTACTCGCG
>PMDT01000129.1:6866-8479 GCA_003154555.1 Spirochaetaceae bacterium | reverse complement strand
GCCACGAGGCGACAAAGTCCTGGGCGCGCACCTTGTCGCCATTGGAATAGCGCGCGTCCGGCCGGATCTGGAATGTCCAGGTCTTCCCGTCGTCTGACGTCTGCCAGCTCGACGCCACGGCAGGTTCCGGCGCAAGTGTGTTCGGGTTGGAATCCACGAGACCTTCGTAGATGGCCGTATAGAACTGCGATTCGAATGTCGTGTACGTATGAAGCGGATCGAGATTCGGATCGAGCGTGGATGTCGCGAGGACGAATTCGTGCACCGGGGACGTTGGGGGGGCTTTGGATGCCCCGAAAGAGCCCGCGCTCGCCGCGAGGAGGGCCAGCACGAGAAGAACCCCTCTTTTAAGCATGAAATGAAGATAGTGCTTCCGGTCAGAAAATTCTATAGGGAACGAGCTCCCGGACGAGCAGCTTGACCTTCGCGACAGTCGTATACATGCCGGAACCGACGACAGTCACCGGATCGTCCCACAGAACCACCTCGCCGTCTATCTGCCGCGGCTTGTTGACCCACCGGGTATCCAGGCTCAGGCGGATGGCATCGCGTATGGCGGCATCGAGTGACGCCGCGCGGCCGGTCGGGCCCTGCATGACGCTCACCGCGCCGCGGCCCGTCGACAGGTCGGCGGTATTACTGTCCCAGGCGGAGCGCCGGAGCGCCTCCTCGTCATCCAGGGCATACGCGATCCGCGCCCACAGGCGGGCGTCGGAGACCTCCGTCTCCGTCACGCGAAGGCGCGGATTGCCCCACGCGACCTGGGCCACCGGCATGAGGGTAAATGTCTCGGAGACCTGCCGCGCCTTGTCGCTGGGGATATAGGTGAATGTCCAGCCATAGATCATGCCGGAGACGAGCACCCGCCCCACTTCCAGGACGTCCTTCTCCGCGACGTCCAGCGGCAGGGGATAGTTGGCGGGGTCGATGCGCACCACCGGTTCCAGCTCGATCCACGGGCGGACGAAAAGCCTGTCGGCCGCGCCGGCGTGCACACCGAGGAGGAAGATGAGGAGTGACGGGACGAGGGAACGCACCACTGTCTAGAGTATCGGGTGCTATCTCTTTCGGAAAAAGACCGCGATCGGATTGATGCCGAAGCGCACCACGAGATAGAGATATGCGAAGAGAAGGCCTGCGAGGTGCGTGAGGTGCGCGACACCCGAGCTGCCGCCCACGAACTGGGAGACGATCTCGATCCCCGCGTACACCGCCACCATCACGGGGGCGCGCATGGGCAGGATCCCGAAGATGAAAACCCGCGCGTCGGGAAAGAAGGCGGCAAATCCAAGCAGCAGGCCGTAAATGGCACCCGATGCGCCCACGACGGGGATCATGCCCTGGCCGGTGACGCTGTTGAAGAACACCGTGACGATGCCCGCCCCGATGCCGCAGACGAAGTAGTAGAGCAGGAACTCGGTGCTTCCCATGCGCTGCTCGAGCTGGATGCCGAAAAGGAAGAGCGCGAGCATGTTGAAAAAGATGTGCGCCCAGCCGGCATGGATGAACATGTACGTCACGACCTGCCACCACCAGCCTGCCTGCAGCACGTACGCGGGGATGAGATAGGCGTAGACCAGGACATGCTGATTGTCGACGAAGCCGAAGAGGAA
>PMDT01000129.1:0-6809 GCA_003154555.1 Spirochaetaceae bacterium | reverse complement strand
TACGGTGAGGAAGCGATGGCGCAAAAAACGGACTACTACTGGCAGAAGTCGAAGGACGAGGGATACCCCGCGCGGTCCGTATTCAAGCTCCAGGAAATCCAGCAGAAGTACAAGGTCGTGCGGCCGGGAACACGCGTGCTCGACCTGGGCGCCTCACCCGGGAGCTGGAGCCTCTGGCTCCTGGACACGCTGGCGGGCGCCGGTGGAGTGACAGGCGTGGACCTGAACCTGCCGGATCCAAAGCTTCTTGCCCGCAAGAACTACCATTTCCTGCACGGTGACTTCACCGCCGAGCCTGTTGCGGGGAGTATTATCGCCGCCGGGCCCTTCGACCTTGTGGTGTCGGACGCCGCGCCGTCCACAACGGGCAATCGGACGCTCGACACGGCGCGCTCCGCCGAGATCGCCCGCAACGTGCTCGCCGTCTGCACCCGGAGCCTCGCCCCCGGTGGCAACTGCGTGCTGAAGATTTTCCAGGGCGGTGAGGAACGCGAGGTGCTGGAGAGCATGAGACGCATGTTCACCGGCGCGCGCGCATTCAAACCCAAGGCAAGCAGATCAGAATCGATGGAAACCTATTTCATCGGGCTGGGGTTCACACCGGACGCGTCTCGCGGCTGACTGCCGCAAGCCTTTCCTCATCGATCGTGTACCCCATGCCTGGCTCGCGAAGGAGAGGGGCCACGCCGCCGCGGCCGAAGCTGAAGCTCGGCCGCGTGATGTTCTGCTCCAGCAGGAGGTCGTCGTAGCTTCCCTCGACGTAAAGCGGGTGCGGCAGGAGCGATGCCGCCAGCCGGCCCATGCAGGAGAGGATGCCCGTCTCGCCGACCATGCAGCCGATCTGGTACGAAAGGCCCCGCGTGTCGGCGTCCCGCGCGAGGGAAAGAAGGCGCAGAAGCCCCCCGTTTTTCGACAGCCGCAGGTTGAGCGCCTGGACGAGCCCCGAAGCGGCAAGTGAACCGACATCTTCGGACGTGAGCACACCCTCGTCCGCCATGAGCCGGAAGCCGCGCTGCACCAGCCGTGCCGCCGCGGCATCGGTGTCGCGGGCGGCCGCGGGAAAGGGCTGCTCGATCACCCGGATGCCGTGGCGCGCGCAAATGTCGGCCTGCGCGTCGGCGTCGGAAGACGTCCAGGCCGAGTTCGCATCGACGCGGATATCGCACGCGTCGCCCAGTCTCCCGCGGCAGAGGGAAAGGATTGCATCGTTATAGCCCGCGTCCGGCCCGACCTTCACCTTGAGATCCGGGAGCACGAGGGTGGCGCATAGCTCCACGTACTTTCTGGCCGCTTCCAGGGGAAGCATGGGCAGAACGCCGCCATAGACGACGCTCTTTCGGACGGGCTCCATGCCCAGCACGGACCAGGGATCGCGGCTTGTTTCGGCGGCGGCGCAGGAGAGAAGCGCAGACTCCACAGCGCACAGCAGGGGAAGGACTGCCGGCGGGCAGGACACGCCGGCCAGTGCTTCGGCCACGTCCGTCCACGCGAGCGGGCGTCCCCGCAACGGCGCAAGGAGGCCCGACACTGCGGCCGCAGCCTGCTCGGGAAAGCCTGCCGCATCGCCGAGTGAGCCGGAGACGTACTCCCTCAGCACCGCCTCCCCGTAGCCTGTGATCCCGCCGCAGTTGACCTGGAGGACGATGGAGTCGGAAAAGGTCCGCCCGACCCGGGCGCCATGGCTGATGCTCAGGCGAAAGGGAATCTGCAGAAAATGCAGTACGGCGCTCACGATCTTCATCTCGGGCTCCTCAATGTGCGGATGCTACCGCCTTCGAAGCAGCGGCGCAAGCAGCCCCGCATCCGTCCACGGCACGTCGTTTATATGACTACGATATGAACAAGTCAAGGAATTGCAATTCCTGTTTCATTGCGAAAAACCAAGGTTTTTTCCTCAATATAGGAGAATTCTGATACTCTAGGTGTCGATACAAGACGTGTAGGGAGTAGTCTATTCTCAGCCAAGGGCGCGAAGGGATTAGTGTGCCGCAGGAAGGCAACAACGTCAGCTGCCTCAACAGCAGGGCGATCATCGAGTTCATTCGCAAGAAGCATCCGTCCTCCCTCGGGGAACTGCTCCGCGATCTGCCCTCCCCCTGGGCGGATATGCCGGATCTTGAGCGATTCCTCACCGATGAGAACAACTGGATTCCCTCCGGGTTCTTCGTCAGGCTGCTGGAAAAGGCGCGCCTGATCACGGGGAACAACAACGTCGGATTCGAGATCGGGTTCGACTCCGTGCTCAACAGGGAGTTCGGCTACTGGCAGAATATCTTCATGAAGATCTTCTCCTCGCCGCGCCTCGCCCTGCGCCGCATGAATCTCCTGAATACGAAGCTCAACAGCACGAAGATCGTTGAGCTGCTCTACGATTCGCCCGGCCGGGCGGTGATCCGCTGGCATTGGCGCGACGCGGTCACATCGTCCAAGGATGTCTGCTCGTACAACAAGGGAATCTACAGCGCGATCCCGACCATCTGGGGGCAGGCGGCGGCACACGTGGTGGAAAGCTCCTGCCAGTTCGAGGGCCAGCCCTTCTGCGAGATCACCCTGACCTGGAGCGTCGGATGGGGGCGCTTCCGCAGCGTCCTGTCGGGGCTCCTGACGCGCAAGTCCAACCTGTACACGGCGCTGGAGGAGATCGATCGCGACAAGGCGCTTCTGCGGGAGAAGTACGACGAGCTCTCCCTGCTCAACGCGGCGCTGAGCCAGAAGGTGACGATGCTGAAGGCGATCAACAACGCCACGCGCACCATGGTTTCCGTCGCCGACACGCGCCAGGTGCTCCAGCAGACCATGACGCCGATCGTCGAGGTATTCGGCTTCGACCGTGCCATGATCATGCTCGTGAACCCGACGGGAGAGTATCTGGAATACAGCTACGGCGTGGGGGAATCCACGCAAGCGATGGAAAAGCTCCGCAATTACCGCATCCCCCTGACGCGGGACCAGAACCTCATGGTGAAGGTCATGAAGCGGGGGAGACCCGTGCTCATCCGCGACGTGCAGGCGGCAGGTCTCAACCCGACGAACCGCATTCTCGCGGATTTCCGGCCCAGCTCCTTCATCGTCTGCCCGTTGCGCACGGAGGAGCGCATCATCGGCATCCTCGGCGCGGATCGCAGGGGCGCAGACAAGAAGCTCACGACGAGTGACACGGAGTTTCTCTCCATCTTTGCGAACAATATCGCCACTGTCTTCCTGCGTGCGCGCCTGGACGAGGAGCTGAAGACGAGCTACGTGAGCGCTGTGCGGGCGCTCGTGCAGGCCATCGAGGAGAAGGACACTTACACGCGCGGCCATTCTGAGAGGGTGTCGCGCATGGCGGTGGAAGTTGCCCGCAAGCTGGGCGTGTCGGAAGACGAAATCGAGTACCTGCGCTTCGGCAGCATCCTCCACGACGTCGGCAAGATCGGAATCCCCGAATCGATCGTCCGCAGCCCCAAGCGGCTCACTGATGCGGAGCTCAAGATCATTCAGAAGCACCCGCTTAAGGGGGTGGAAATCCTCCAGCCCATAGAGTTCATCAGGAGCCACATGTACCTTATCCGCAACCACCACGAGAGGTGGGACGGAAGGGGCTACCCCGACAAGCTTGCCGGTGATGATATCCCGCTCGGCGCCCAGATCGTTTCCATTGCGGACGCCTTCGATGCAATGACATCGTCCCGCCCCTACCGTAAGGGCATGCCTTCCAAGCAGGCTGCACGGGAGATACGTAAGAACCTCAACACCCAGTTCTCCGAAAAAGTCGGCGATGCGTTCCTCTGCGTTTACGAATCAGTCGTCATGCCCGAAAATCTAAGCGTTTCCACCAAAAAGTAGAATACATAAAAAAAAGCTTGCATCTCCATTCCTCCTATGGTGGAATTGGGCATAAACCACCCCTAGGAGGATCGTATGAAGCTGAACATCTCCGTTTTCTTCCAGTCGCCGGTCAATATCTTCCTTTTCCGGCACATGAGCCCCCGGGTCGCCCAGCGTTACCTGCACATCGTCGGGTTCCTGTACTACCTGATCAACCGCCATGAAAAGCGCGTGATCGAGCGCAATGTCCGTGACGTTCTGGCAGGGCAGGACGAGAGCTACATCCGCACGGTCGTGCGGGAGACATTCAAGGGCATTTTCACCCATTACTTCGAAAAGATGTTCTCCGCATATCTGGACTATCCGACGGTGAATAAATATGTACGCTCTCATTTCGAGGTGCAGGGAGCAGAGCTGCTGCACAAGGCCCTCGAGCAGGGCAAGGGCTGCATCCTGGTGACCGCCCACTGGGGAGCAGTCGAGTTCATCCCCTGGGTGCTCCACATGGAATCCGTGCCCACGAGCGTGATCCTCGAATGCGCGACAGCGAAGCTCGCGAAGAGCCTCCAGGAAAAGATCGCAAACAGGGATACGGAGCTCATTTCCTCCGCGTACGGCGGCTCCATCTTCCTCCGCGCCATGCAGTCCCTGAAGTCCAACCGGGTGCTCATGACGCAGTGCGACGAGGTGGACGCCTGGAGACGGCGCAAGAGCCAGACCATCAACCTTTTCGGCCGCGAGCTCTTCTTCGACAACACCATCGACGTCCTCTCCCACAGATCCGGCGCCCCGGTCGTGGCCGCGTTCCTCCGGAGAACGGGCCGCAGCCGCTACACCCTCATTCTGGAGGACGTGTCCGTGCTCACGAAGCCGGAAAGCACCGCCCGCGGCTGCCTCGAGCTGTGGCAGAAGTACGTCACCCTGTACCCCGAGCAGTGGTACCAGTGGAAGAAGTGGTCGGCGATGAAGGTAAGTGCGGCATAAGCCGACAGGCCACACCGTAACGACGGCGCGGGTAGACCCGCGGTCGCAAGACAGTGTAGTTTTTACTCAAGAACACGGAGACGAAGATGAAGTTTCATACCGAATATCTGACATTCAACACGCGCAAAGAGCGCGAATACGTCAACATCACCGAAAAGGTGGAAGCCGCGGTCAGCGCAAGCGGATGCCGCGAGGGAATGGTCCTGGTCTCTGCGATGCACATCACCGCTGCGGTGTATGTGAATGACGCCGAGCAGGGTCTCATCCAGGACATTGATGAATGGCTCGAGACGCTGGCGCCCCGCAAGCCCGACTATCGCCATCACCGGACAGGGGAATCNNCTGGGGCCGTGGCAGCAGGTGTACTACGCGGAGTTCGACGGCAGACGACCCAAGAGGGTCATCATCAAGGTCATGGGGGAGTAGGAAGACGTGAAGGTACTGAAGTTCGGCGGAAGCTCGGTCGCGGACGGGGAACGCATCCGCAGCGTCGCCGGGATCATCGCGCGGGCGGCAGCCTCGGAGAAGGTCGCGGTCGTGCTGTCCGCGATGAAGGGCGTCACAGACCAGCTCATCGCCGCGGCGCGCGCGGCGGAGGAAGGGACCGGCGCACAGGAAGGCATCCTTGCGTCCATCAGGGCAAAGCACTTCGACGCCGCGCGCCTGCTCTTCGGTCCCGCCGACCAGTCGCCCCCGCTCACGTCGCTTGCCGTCATGTGCAACGAGCTTGAAGAGATCCTCCATGGGGTGGAGTTGATCCGGGAATGCTCGGCGCGCACGATGGATCTCGTCATGAGCTTCGGGGAGAGGCTTTCCTGCGTGCTCGCGTCGGCCTACATGAATGCAAAAGGCATGGGTGCCACGCTCCTGGACGCGCGGGAGCTCATCATCACCGACGAGCATTTCGGCGCGGCGTCGGTCGATTTCCCCCGCAGCTATTCCCTTATTCTCGACCGGCTGGCCAGGGTCCCGGGGATCGCCGTGATCCCCGGTTTCATCGGTGCAACGCCGAAAGGCGTCACGACGACGCTCGGCCGGAACGGCTCCGACTACACGGCGTCGATTATCGGTGCCGGCGCGGAAGCGGACCTGATTGAAATCTGGACGGACGTGGACGGGGTGCTCTCGGCGGATCCGCGCATCGTCCCGGATGCCTTTGTCATTCCCGAGATCAGCTCCGAAGAAGCCATGGAGCTCTCCTACTTCGGGGCCAAGGTGATCCATCCCTTCACCATGGTCCCGGCCGTTGAGAAAAACATCCCGCTCCTCATCAAGAACAGCCTCAATCCCGACGCTCCGGGCACGACGATCGCCGCGGCGGCAGCCATTACCCGCGACACCAGCCGGCCCATCACCGGCATCGCCTCCATCGACGGGATATCGATCGTGAACATCGAGGGCGGGGGCATGATGGGCATTCCCGGTTTTGCCGCGCGCATCTTCGCGGCGCTCGCCCGCGACGGAATCAATATCATCATGATCTCCCAGGCGTCGTCGGAGCACACGATCTGCCTCGTGTTCCGCACCGCGGAGGGCGAGCGCGCCCTGGCGGCGCTGAACCGGGAACTCGCTCCCGAGCTCGTCACCCGTCGGATCGAGCGCTTCGAGCTCCTCCACGACCTGCTGATCGTCTCCGTGATCGGGGAGAACATGCACGGAACCCCCGGCATGGCCGGCAGGCTCTTCAGCGCCCTGGGCACCGCAGGCATCAACATCCTCGTGATCGCCCAGGGCTCCTCGGAGCGGAACATTTCATTCGTCATCGAGGAAAAGAACCACACGCTGGCACTCCGCACGATTCACGCTGAGTTTCTTGCCCCGCACGTGCAGCGGCACAAGGCCCGCGCGGGCTGACCCATGGCGCATCCCGACCGCATCCGCGTGTTCGCTCCGGCCACCGTGGCAAATGTCGCCTCGGGATTCGACGTCCTGGGCTTTGCGCTGGAGACGCCCGGTGACGCGGCTCTCCTGGTCCGCACGCAGGCGAAGGGGATCCGTGTCGTCTCCATTTCCGGAGA
>PMDT01000132.1 GCA_003154555.1 Spirochaetaceae bacterium | reverse complement strand
AGAAGCTGTTCATGTAGGCGTAGCGTAGAACTTCGTCGCTCTGCTTGCCGGAGACATCGACGTACTTTTCCAGGATGACCCGGTCCTGCGTGAGGGTGCCGGTCTTGTCCGTGCACAGGACGTCGATTGCGCCGAAGTTCTGGATCGAATTGAGACGCTTGACGATGACTTTTTTCTTGGACATCGAGAGGGCGCCCTTGGCAAGGTTCACCGTCACGATCATGGGCAGCATTTCAGGGGTGAGACCGACGGCGACGGCCAGGCTGAAGAGAAGGGCATCCATCCAGTTGTGCTTTGTGAGGCCGATGATGAGGAACACGATGGCGACCATGACCACCATGAACTGGATCATGAGCCATGTGAATCCCGAGATCCCCTTGTCGAAGCTCGTCTTGGAGCGCTGGCCGGCGAGCTTGCGGGTGATGGTGCCGAAATAGGTGCGCGCTCCTGTATTGATCACGACTCCCCGCGCGGTTCCCGAGAGCACATTCGTGCCCTGGAAACATGCGTTGGGCAGCTCCAGCGCCGCCTTCATGCCCGCGGGGGCAGTGGTGGTCTTCTCCACCGGCATTGATTCCCCGGTGAGCGCGCTCTGGCTCACGAAGAAGTCCTTGGTGGCCACGAGGCGCAGATCCGCCGGCACGAGCGATCCCGCATCAAGGACGACGATGTCACCGGGCACGATCTGTGCGAGGGGAATCTCGGTTTCCTTGCTGTCGCGCATGACATTCACCGTCGTCCGCACCATCGCCTGGAGCTGTTCCACCGCGCGGCCCGACCTCTCCTCCTGCAGGGAGGAAAGCCCCACGCTGATGAGCACCATGCCGCCGACAACGATGGTCGAGCGCAGGTCACCCATGATGAAGGAGACGATGGCAATGACGAGGAGCTGGATGACCAGGGGATTTGCGAATCGATGGTACGTGCGGAGGAGCAGGCCACCCTGCTTCGTGATGACCTCGTTCGTGCCGAACTCCCGAAGCTTGCCTTCCGCCTCATCACCCGACAGCCCTGTGTCGCGGGTCGCCATGCGGCCGAGGCATTCCTCCGCGGAAAGCCCGCAGGCTTCCAGCAGAACCCTTTCCTGATCCGTTGTCACGGTCTCGGCGGGTTTTCGCATGGGTTAATCTCTACTCCCCGAACGGGGGAGAGTCAAGTGAAGTTGTGAAAAAACCCCAAAAACACCGCGGCGACGTCACCACAAAGGGTATGACGGCCCATCCCGAACATCAGTCGCGCGGATGCGCGTTCGGCGGGCAGCGGTGATCGCAGAAAGGGGGCGATTGACGGGAATGCCCATCTCAGGAATCGGGAATCGTCTCTGGTGCCACGCGCAGCTCGTGCAGATCGAGGCCGATCGGTGAAGGCGCGCCGGCGCGGCGACGGGGGGTGAGCTTGAGCTCGGGGCTGTCGAGGTGGTCGCGGGTGCGGAAATAGCGGGCCTTCGCCTCCAGGGCGCTCGGGCTTTCGATCGTGACCTGGCGGAACTGGAACGAAAGATTCGGGTCGTCGGTGAGGAGGTCCTTCACGCCGTCTACCTGCCCCGCAGGGACACCTGCCATGCCGAGTATCTCCCCGATGCCAAGCGGCAGGTTGCACGGTTTCGAGCCCGTGAGGGATATCCTTTCCTCCAGGAGCTTGTTCTCCAGCAGCACGTACGCGCGCGTCACGGGGTTTTCATAGACCCGCGCGCGCAGGCGCATAAATGTGAACCACAGCCGCTGGCTCAGCGTGACGAGGATTTTTCCAACGGTCGCGGGGGACTTCTGGAAGATGGTGGCAAGCGATGCGCGGGACACGGGCAGAAGCTGGCTCTCTCCCGCGCTGATGGCCGCCGCGCTGCGGGGGGCGCTGGAGACGATGGAAAGCTCGCCGAAGATGTCTCCCTCCCGCAGGATGGAGAGCAGGATTTCCTCCGGAGGCGTGATCTTGAGAATCTCCACCTTCCCCGACTTGATGACGAAAAGCTCATCACCGGGCTCGTACTCGCAGAAGATCATCTGCCCGTCGTCGAAGACGCGGCAGAGGCCCTTCTGCCGGACCGCCACCGGTTTTGCCCCTTTTGCATTCAACGCGGCGACCATCCTGCCTGCATCGGCCGCGTGCATGCCCCCGGGAAACCGGGCCGCATATGCCTGCAGAGCGTGCAACGCATGGGCGGGCCGCCCCTTGTCCGCGAAATAGCGCGCCTGGGCAAAGAGGTGACCTTCATTATCGGCGGCGCTGGCCTCGTCGGAAGGTGAGGTCATCGCGTCGTCGTACGCGCGCAGCTCCTGGGCGAAGTAGGAGATGATCCTGCCGGCCAGCTCAGGGTTGGATTGCACCGACTCGATGAACCTGTCGCGTCCCAGCACCGCGCAGGTGCAGTCGGTGCGCGCGATGGCCGTCTCCATGCGCGGCCGGCGGCAGAGGCAGGAGGTGAATCCGAAGATGTCCCCCGGCTTCAGGACGCTTCGAAAACGCGGGATGCCGGGCGTGCCGGACAGGGCTACCTCGCCGGTTTCAACGACGTAGACCTCGTCGCTCTCCTCGTCCGATTCGATGTAGAAGAGCGAGTCTTTATGGTAGCTTTTCGTCCCTGCGTCGCTCATCCGTGGTCCTCGTGGAGAGTGTAGGCGTCGCGTCCTGCGCTGTCAAACCGTAGGCATGGATGCCGAGGGGCGACGAGGCCAGGGACGGCCGGAAGGAGCCCCGCGGCCACCGTAATCGGTGGCATT
>PMDT01000418.1 GCA_003154555.1 Spirochaetaceae bacterium | reverse complement strand
TGCTGGCGGAGTTCATCTGCCGGCTCCCCGTCGATTTCGCCCGGACGCTCGTGGTCCGCGACGCCCTGGCCGAAGAGGCACACGCCCCGGCCGCGCAGGAGGCCTGAATGCTGCTGGAAAGGCTTTCAGAGGCGCATGGCGTGTCGGGGCGGGAGGAAGAGGTCCGATCGATCGTTCTCTCGGAGATACGCGGCCGTGTCGATGACTGCCGGATTGACGGGGTGGGAAACCTCATCGCGCACAGGAAAGGCACCGGTGCATCGTCCCTGCGCGTGCTCCTTGCCGCGCACATGGACGAGGTCGGGCTCATGATCACGCTTGCCGAGGATTCCGGCCTTCTGCGCTTCGCCAAGGTCGGCGGCATCGATGACCGCGTGCTCCCGGCGCGCACCGTGCTCATCGGCCCGAAAAAAGTGCCCGGCGTGATCGGCATGAAACCGGTGCATCTCACGGATAACGCGGAACGGAACAAGGTCGTGGAGAGCAGGCAGCTTGTCATCGACATCGGGGCGTCGAGCAAGGCAGAGGCGGAGAAGCTCGTGCAGCGCGGGGACACGGCGGTCTTTGCCACCCGCTACCGCAGCCTGGCGGGCGAAGGCTCTGCCTGGCGCACGGTGCAGGGAAAGGCCTTCGACGACCGTGTCGGCTGCACCCTCCTTGTCGAGCTCCTGGCGGAACGATTTCCCTTCGCGCTCTCGGCGGCCTTCACGGTCCAGGAGGAGGTCGGGCTGCGGGGCGCGAAAGTGGTGGCATATGCGGAGAACCCGGATGCGGCCGTGGTGCTCGAGTGCACGGGTGCGAATGAAGTTCCCACGCCTCTGGACGTGAGCCCTTCCACGCGCGTGGGCGGAGGCGCGGCGATCACCATCCGCGACACGAGCTTCATCGCCGACCCGCGCCTGGTCGAGCTTTTCGCCTCCACGGCGCACCGCCTGGGCATTGCCCACCAGTTCAAGCAGCCCAACATCGGCGGCACGGACGCCGGCGTCATCCACAAGTCGCGGGCCGGCATCCCCAGCATCACCATTGCCGTGCCGGCGCGCTACATCCACTCCCCCGCCGCCATCATGGACCTGCGCGATTTCGACGCGACGCTCGCGCTCGTCCGCGAGGCACTGCAAAGCCTGCCCCAGGCACTTTCCTCCCAAGGAGCGCGGACGTGAAAGAGACGATCAAGAAGCTCACGGAATGTTTCGGCCCGTCGGGTCACGAGACCGCGGTGCGGGAGGCGATACTGGCGGAGCTGCCCAGGGGCCTGGAGACGCGCGTCGATGCAATGGGCAATCTCATCGTCCACCGCAAGGGGAAAGCCGGCGGGTGGCGCCTGATGCTCGCCGCTCACATGGATGAGATCGGCATCGTCGTCACGCACGTCGACGCGCGCGGGTTCCTGCGCTTCGGCAATGTCGGCGGCGTGCACCTCCTGCCGCTGCTCGGCGGCCGCGTGCGGTTCGCCGACGGGACGATCGGGGCCATCGGCGTGGAAAAGACCGATGACGCGAACAAGATACCCGGCATGGAGAAGTTCTACATCGACGTCGGCGCAAAGAGCCCCGATGACTGCCCGGTCCGGGTCGGCGACGTGGCCTGCTTCCATCGCACGTGCGAGGAAAGGGGAAGCCGAATCGTGGCCAAGGCGATGGACGACCGCGTGGGCTGCGCCGTGCTCGTGCATGTGCTCAAGGACCTCAAGGAATGCCCGCACGATCTGTACGTCGTCTTCACCGTCCAGGAGGAGGTGGGGCTGCGCGGCGCGACAGCCGCGGGCTTCAGCGTGGAGCCCGACGTCGCGCTGGCCGTCGACATCACGCTCACGGGAGACACCCCGGAATGCGCCCCCATGGCGGTGTCACTCGGCGCGGGACCGGCGGTCAAGATCAAGGACCGCGCCATGCTCGCCCACCCGGGGGTGAAGGACTGGCTCCTGCGCACCGCGGAGGCTTCCGGCATCCCCTGCCAGCGCGAGGTGCTCGTCATGGGAACGACTGACGCAAGCGTGATCCAGGTCTCGCGGGCGGGCGTTCCTTCCGGCTGCCTTTCCATTCCCACCCGTTACGCTCACTCTCCGTCCGAGATGGTGGACTACGGCGACGTGCAGGCATCGGTGCGTCTTCTCCTGGGGGCCCTCGCGGGACCCATCGACATCGGGTAGGCGCGTGTCCGACGGCCCGCAGGAACGGCGGGGGCTCGATCCGCGGATCTTCGTCTCCATCGTGGAGGAGAGCCCGACAACAGTTGTCATCACCGACCCGCTGGGCAACATCGAATACGTGAATGACAAGTTCACGCTCCTCACCGGCTATGCGCGGGAGGAGGTGGTCGGCCGCAATCCCCGCATCCTCAAGTCAGGGGTCCAGGGACCCGAGATCTACCGCGACCTGTGGCGCACGATCAGCGCGGGCCGCGAATGGCGCGGCGAGCTGTGCAACCGCAAGAAGAGCGGCGACCTGTACTGGGAGCTGGTGGCNNTGCGCGAGGCAACCGCCACGGCCGAGGCCGCCAATCGGGCCAAGAGCCGCTTTCTCGCCGACATGAGCCACGAGCTGCGCACACCGCTGAACTCCATCCTCGGTTTCAGCCAGCTCATGGAGCTGCAGGGCGGGGAGACGCTCACCGCCAAGCAGCACGAGTACGTCCATTGGATCCGCGAAGGGGGAGAGCACCTCCTGGACATGGTGAACGACGTGCTGGACCTGTCCAAGGTGGAAGCGGGCAAGGTGGAGCTGGAGAAGACGCACATCGATCCCCTGCTCGTCATCCGCCGCGTCCTCACGACGGTGCGCTCCCTCGCGGCCAAGAAGCACCTGCGCTTCGAGACGTCGCTGCCGGAAGGCCTGGGCATGGTCGATGTCGACGAGGTGCGTTTCAAGCAGGTCCTCTACAACCTGCTGTCGAACGCGATCAAGTTCACCGAACGGGAAAAGCGCGTCGGGGTGGACGTCACCGCCCAGGGCGGCATGCTCACGATCACCGTGTGGGATGAGGGGATCGGCATTTCCCCCGCGGACCTGCTCCGCATCTTCGAGCCGTATTCGCAGTCGCGCGCGGGGCGCAGCGGGGAGGGCACCGGCCTGGGGCTGGCAATCGTGAGGCGGCTCGTCGAGCTTCACGCCGGTTCAGTTTCGGTGGAAAGTACACCCGGCGCGGGGAGCAGGTTCACCGTTCGTTTCCCCGGCCTGCAGGCCCCGGCTGCCGGCGCCCCGGTTTCCCCCGCGCCGGCCGCGGCACCGGCGCTGAGCGACGCGGTCCCGGACCTTTCGGGGAGGACCGCCCTTGTCGTCGACGACAGCCCCGCCAATCGCGCCCTCATGGAGCGTATACTCGCCGCGTTCGGCTGCACGGTGCTCCTGGCGGCCACCGGCGAAGAGGCGCTCGACGTCGCCGCGGGCGGGAGCTGCGACATCGTCTTTATGGATATCCAGCTTCCCGGCATGAACGGCATCGAGGCCATGCGCCGCCTGCGCGATGGCGGCGTGCGCGGACCTTTTGTCGCGCTCACAGCCTATGCCATGAAGGGTGACGCGGAACGCTTCCTCGCGGAAGGCTTCGACGGGTTCATCGCGAAGCCGGTCCGCATCGCCGAGATCGTTTCATTTCTTGAAGGGGTCTGAAAGAAACGGGCGGTGACCGACGCGCGGCGCGCATCGCGACCCGCCCGTCAACGATCACTTCCCCGTGGACAGGTCGCTCGCCTCGATGCTCCAGGTGAAGTCCTTGCTCGCCTTGGCGGGGTCGAGCGTCAGGTTGAAGGAATACTCGTCGTTGTTCTCATCCACCGCCATGAGATTGTACTTCGTCTTGTTCTTGCCGATGGGGATGACGATGCTGTGCGTGTCGCCATCCGCGAGCGTGGTCGATTCGTCCAGCAGGTCCACGCCCCACGCCTTGGAATCGTTGGGCGAGACGAAGAGGTACTGCAGCTCGTGGCCGGTGGCGTTCTCAAAGTGCACCGTGGCGAGCGTGAAATCGGGAGCCGTCGCGTTGAGGTTCTTCTTCGTGATCTTCAGCGTGAGCTCCTTGCCGTCCGTGACGACAATGTCGCGCTGCTCGAACTTGTTGCCATTGTCGTCAGTTGCCATGATGTCGAACTTGAAGGACTTCTCGGGATAGTGCAGATAGTAGCCGATGGAGCCGCCGTCCTTCAGGACGTAATCCGCGCCGATGATGTCGGGGCCCCAGTAGTCGCTGTCACCGGGCGAAAGGAAGATCATCTCGATCTTCGTGCCCGTCGTGTTCTGGATTGTGATCTTGTTGAGCTCGTCCGGATTGAACGCGAACGCCGCGGCGGCGGACAGCACGACCAGCATCAAAGAGATGGCAATGATCTTTCGCACGTGATCCCCCTCTGTCGTAAGATTATCCCAAGAGTATAGCCCATGGAGAGCATCCGCGCTACACTCACGGCGTCATGACGAGGAGCTCGATCCATGCCGAAGGATTTCCTTTTCACCTCGGAGTCCGTCAACGAAAGGCACCCCGCGTGATCCGCGCAGTATTGTTCGACTTCGATGGCACGCTCACCCGCCCCGATTCACTCGATTTCGGTGCGTTGCGCCGGGCCCTTGGATGTCCCCCCAGTGCGATGATACTCGAATATATCGAGGCGCTCCCCGGGCAGGAAGAACGGACGAAGGCCCACGGCATCCTCTCCGCCTTCGAGCTTGCAGCTGCCCGGGCATCGGTGCCCAACCCGGGCGCGGAAGAGGCGGTGGTGCTCCTGAGAGACCGGGGCATCGGCCGCGGTATCCTCACACGCAATACGCTCGCCTCCATCCGGGAATCGCTCAAGAACTTTCGCGCCGTCTCGGAAGCCGATTTCGCCGTCATCCATACACGGGAAAGCCCGGGAAGGCCGAAGCCGCACCCCGACGGGGTCATCGAGGCGGCGCGGCGGCTCGGCGTGAAGACGGCGGAGCTGCTGGTCGTCGGCGACTTCATATTCGACATCGCGGCGGGCAAGGCGGCAGGCGCGCCGACGGTGCTCGTGACAAACGGCCGCGCGGGGACCGGCTCCGGGGCGTGGGCCCATGCGAAAGTCGAGGCGGCAGTTCCTGACTACACGATAGAAAGCCTCAGCGAGCTCGTGCCGCTCCTGGAGCTGTGATCCGTCGCGGACGGGATGACGCGGGCGCCGGCCGCAGCCGCGCGGCGACGAGCAGGCCCGTGAGTGCCAGTGCGGCCAGCGCTTCGATCCACACAATCTGGAACAGACCGGAGGCGATAGTCCAGAGCACGGTCACGACAGGCAGGCCTGCGAGGGTGAGGAGGACGGGCAGGTTCTCCCGGAAGACGAATCTCTCCCTCATTCTTCCACGCCAGAAAATGCCAAGCAGGATGACGGGCACGCACAGCCAGACCGCGAGCATGATCCATTCGCTGAAGCTTCCCTTGGAGAGAAACGGCCCCAGCCAGAGCAGGAACGAGCTGAGGGGAGAGACGACAAGCCCGAGGGCGGCAATCATCGTAAGGATGGGGTAGGCAATGCCCACGGCCCGCGCGTATCCCGACCGGCGATGCCAATACCTGCCCAGAAGCAGGAGCGCGGCGGCATAGCCGCAGATGAGGACCCAGCCCGCGAAGTTGTAGACGGGCTCTCCGTAGATGCCGACGTCGCGAGGCCCCATGAACCATGACCACCGCCCGATCGTTCGTTCGAGAGTCACGAACACCTGTTTGATGGCAAGAGGATCGAGGGCGAAGTCAAACACCATGGCTGCCCCGCCGACGACGAAGGGCTTGACCCAGGTGGGGACATCCATCGTGGCGAGCACGCGCAGGGTGGCGTACACCACGAGGTACTCCACGAGCGGGACGGAGAGCGGGACATTGCCGATCATGAGAAGCGTGCGTCCGTATCCATACCAGCCCATGAGGGTCGCAAGATTCTCATACACTGCCGCGTACAGGGCGATGAAACAGAGCATCTCCATGAGGATGCTGACGGGGTGCTTTTCATTTCTGAGCACGAAGATGACGGTGATGACGGCCACCGCGAAAACGATCGCATCCTCAACGATCCACGCAGGCACAATTGTGAATGAACCCATTCTTCTCTCCTGTTGATAACAAACCGACCGGTCGGTTTTAATCTACTA
>PMDT01000195.1:3843-12699 GCA_003154555.1 Spirochaetaceae bacterium | reverse complement strand
TTTCCTCCCTCATGCCCGGCTCGGATTCCGCGGCTGCCGCGGTGCTCGCCATCATGAAGGAAGCGGGAGATTCGCACATCGGCCTGGCGCTTACGCCGGGACGCAGCAAGAGGCGCGACCCGCTGCCGGCAAAGCGCTTCGGCTACACGCAGANNAGATCTTCCTCGACATGCACAAGGAGGGCGCGGCGTTCCGCTCTCTCCTCAACAGCTTCGCCATCGCCGTCTCCCTCGGGCTGCAGTACGGCGTACCCCTGGACGAGTACGTGGATGCCTTTACCTTCACCCGGTTCGAGCCCAATGGCATGGTCAACGGCCACGACCACATCAAGATGACCACATCGGTGCTGGACTTCATCTTCCGCGACCTCGCCCTGTCCTACCTGGGACGGACCGACCTCGTGCAGGTGAAGCCCGACGACCTCATCGCCACCACCATGAACCGCAACAACGGCGCGCACAATGACCACGCCAACGGTCACGGCGAGGTGGCGGCGCTGGACAACGAGGTGCACGTGGCGAAGATGAAAGGCTACGAGGGCGACCCTTGCCCGGTCTGCGGCCACTTCACGCTCGTGCGCAGCGGCACGTGCATGCGATGCGACACCTGCGGCTCCACGACAGGGTGCAGCTAGAAAACTGAAGGCGCCGCCCGGCAAAGGGCGGTGCTTGCGTCCCCGCCGGGGTTTCGCTATCTTTCACACGATGGCGGACACAAACGGGTCCTCGATGGTCTTCCGCAAGCCGCGGGTCGTCAACCGCATCTTTTACCGCGTGATGATGGCTATCCTGCGTGGTTTCATCAAAAGCTATTTCCAGCTCACGCCGAACAATGCCTCCATCGTCCCCCCCACGGGAGCGGGCATCATCCTCTCCAACCACACCACCCTTTTCGACCCGATCTGGCTCTACGCCCTGCTGCACCGGCCCGTCTACTTCGCCGCAACGGAGGATCTCTTCCGCAGCCGGTTCCTCGGCTTGCTCATCCGGTCATTCGGCGCCTTTCCCAAGCGCAAGGCAGCGTCCGACATGGCCGCGCTCCGCACCATCTTTTCGCTCGTGGAAAAGGGCGGCCTGGTCGGCGTATTCCCGGAGGGTGTGCGCACGTGGGACGGCTCCCGGCAGCCGCTGTACACCGGCATCGCGAAGCTCATCCGCAAGCTGAAGGTGCCCGTCTACGTCTGCCGGCTGGAAGGGGCGTACCTCGCCTACCCGCGCTGGGCCCGCAAGATCCGCCATATTCCCGTGCGGGGCGAGTTTTCGCAGCTTTTCACCCCGAGNNTCCCCCGCCACCGCCGCGCGCGGCCGCCAGGCGGGTCTTGCCGTCAATCTCACGCGCGTCCTTTATCGCTGCCCGAGCTGCGGCACCATGGAGGGGCTGAAGCTCGTTCGTCCCTTCAGCACGAACATGGTGGAATGCTCGAGCTGCTTCAGCACGTGGGTCATCGACGCCGGATGCCGTCTCTCCCTTGCCGATGAGACGGGACATGCGGAGGGCACCTGGCTCCCGCTTCCCCTCCATTACAAGCACATCACCGACATGGACTACAGCCCGATCCGCACCGAGGTGCGGCTGGGCCTGGCGCCGGAAGAAAAAATCTATCTCATCTCGCGGCCGCGCTTTCTCTTCAAGCAGGAAACCTTTCCCAACCTGCGGCTTTTTGCCTTCGGCCGCGCCTTCCTCACCAATCGACGCCTTCTGTTCCGCACCCGCATCGGCATCCCTCTCTCCGCACCGCTGGGCGCAGTCGGCGCGCTGTCGGTCGACCCGGGAGACAAGCTGCACTTCACCTATGACGGCCGGTTGTACCGTATCCCCTTCCGCAATGAGAGCGCGCTGAAGTGGTTCGACGGCATCCACCGGCTTCAGGATGAGGCACGGAATCACAAGGCCGCGGGATGACCCGCTCCCCCCTCACCGAGCTCATGCTCCATCGGCGGAGCGTCCGACGCTACGCGGACCGCGCCGTGCCCGACGACGCCATCGCCTCCCTGCTGGAGTGCGCGCACCTGGCTCCGTCGGCGGAAAACTCCCAGCCGTGGCGCTTCGTCGTCGTGAAGGACGCCGCGGCGCGGGAAAAGCTGGCGCGGGCGAGTCTCTCGGGGATATTCTCCCCCACGCGATTCGCGGGCAAGGCGCCGGTGATCATCGCGCTGTGCGCGCGGCGCGGGGGCGTCGTGGAGGCGGGAAAGGCGGTGAAAGACCGCGCGATGTACCAGCTCGACTGCGGCATCGCCGGCGAGCACCTCGTGCTGCGCGCGGAGGAGCTGGGGCTGGGAACGTGCTGGATCGGGTGGTTCAATCGGCGCGCCGCGCGGCGCGCATTGCGGGTGCCCTTTGGCGTGAAGGTCGTCGCGCTGATCGCCATGGGCTACCCCGATCGGGACGCCGGGCCGAGACCGCGCGCGCGAATGCCCTTGTCATCAATTGTCTCCCTGGATACGTGGGGAAAGAGCTATCCCGCGGCGGAGGCTCAGGACGAGGGGGAGAAATAGCTCACGGCGCGGCCGTCGGGATCCACTCCCGTATTGCCGTTCAGCCGGTCGAGGATGCGAATGCCGTCCGAGTAGAAGACGTACCAATGCCGGCCCGGCGGGACGCGCAGCGTGACGGTGTAGAGCCCCGGCGACGATTCCTGCAGGGTGTCCATGAACGGGTCCCAGTTGTTGAAATCGCCCTCAAGGGCGACGCGGTGACCGGGCAGCCCGGTGAAGATGAATGTGAATGAGCCGTCGCTCTCTTTCCGCGGGCTTTCGAGCCGTTGCGCGGGGGCCTTGTCCACTGTAAACACGGAAAACTCATTGCCGGCGGCATCCGTGTCGACCACGGGATTGGCGGGATCCGTCATCCACAAACCGTCGACCTGGATCCGGTAGTGTATCTCCGTTGCCCCCTCGGGCCAGGGGTATTCGAGGACAAAGATGCCTTTCTCATTCACGACGTACGTGTGCAGCACCTTCCATGACTCGTGCGCGAACCGGGCGCCGACGAAGCGCGTGGGCCTGTCGGGCCGATAGCTGAGAAGGAGCACGTCGTCAATGAGACGGGGCGGCTGCGCCGTGTCGATGCGCTTGATGGCGATGTCGAGTGTCTCCGGCGTGGCGGCAAAAGCGCCGCTCGCGGAAGCGATCAGGCCGGAAAGGAGAAGGAAGCGCACCAGGGTCATCCTGCGCTGCCGCGGCCGGGGTGGCTGCGGGGTATCCTTCGGTGCTTCTGGTGTGGTGTGTCTCTTCATGGTGGACGTCCGGTTGCTTTTGCTTATACTACATGTCGGCCGAAGACGCGCGAGGCTTGAGTCATGACGTGCACGCATCGCGCCGACATTTGAAGCAGGAGCCTCATGCCCCGAAGAGAGGATATCGAACGATTCGCGCAGGTCCTCAATTCCCTCGGTGACGAGCCGGCGATCCGCGCGGCGCGCGCTGAGAGCATCGAGGAAGTCGCTCCACCCACGGCAGAAGGCGCCGCACAGGAAGGGGATGGGCTCGACTCGCTCCCGTTCGACGCGGGGGCAGCCGACGAGGCGGGCGGCGCGGGCACGGCCGAACAGGAAAGCCTGCAGGACATCTTCGCCGGGCTCGACGGTCTTCCCGGCGACGAAGCCGCGAAGGAATCGTCGGGCGATCTGCCCTCCCTGGAAGAGCCTTCCACACCACCCGAAACTCCCGGCGACGATATAGATTTCTCCTCGCTGTTCGGCGACGAATCGGGCACGCCTCCCATCGAAGAAATCGAAAGCCCCGCCCCGGCCCGGCGCGGGCGCGCGCCGGAACCGGCAGCGGAGGAAGTCCCCGCGCCTTTGGACGAGGATGCTTTTCGGGAGCCGGAAGGTCTCCAGGACGACCTGGCGCAGATGGAAGTCCTGCCGGAGAGCCTCGGGGAGGGGGAGTCGCTCGAAGACCTCGGCTCTTTTTCCATGGACACCGGCCCCGCAGCAGAAGCCTCCGAAGGCGATGCACCGGAGAGCACGCCGCCCGGTCCCGAAGGGCTCGGCGAAGCGACCTCGATTGGAGGCCTGGACGCGTTCGCCCCTGAAGCGACTGGCTTCGAAGAGCCCGCTGCCGACGGTGAGCCCGGTGCCGAGCCTGAGAGCTTCGAGCTTCCCAGCCTCGATGACCTGAGCTTTGAAGAGCCTGCGGCGGAGAGCGGGCAAGCCTCGGCCCAGATTGAGCCGCCGGCCGAGCCGAGCTTCGAGACGCCCTCTGCGGAGGAGCTTCCCTCTGGCGCGGGCTTCGACCTGGATGCCGTGGAGGCCGCATCGGAACCGCTGCCCGCGGAGGGCGCTGCGGAGACCGATATGGACTCCCTGGGAGTGGAAAGCCTCGGCGACCTGGACGAGTTCAGCCTGCCGCCGTCCGCGGAGCAGTTCGGGACCCCGGCGCCCGCAGAGGCTCCGAAAGTAAAAGCACCCCGGCCGCGCGCGGAAAAGCCTGCACCGGCGGCGCGTGCGGCGCGGGTGACACCGGCTGCGGAGCCCGGGGAGATCGATCTCAGTCCCGAGCAGTTCGCGCAGGTGAAGAGGACCCTTGACTCCCTGCCGCGCAACCTCAAGATCGCCGTGCAGGACCTCATCGGCCAGGGCATGATCGGCGGCCCCGATCTCGCCGCCCTGATGGCGCTCCTCCTGCAGGGAGCAAACGCCCAGGAAATCGCGGCCCTCACGGGAAGGGTCACCGGCAGGCGGATCAGGATACCCGCGGGCTACGAGAAAAAGACGGGCGTTGCATTCGAGGAAGAGCAGCGCACATTCGGCTACGCTTTCCGGGAGAACATCCTCCCGATCATCCGCATCGTGGCCATCACGCTCGTCGCGGGCGGGCTCTTCGGCTTCCTCGGCTACAGCTACGTCTACAAGCCCCTCTCCGCGTATATGAACTACCGCGCCGGCTACGCGCAGATCGGACGCGATCACGACGACATTGCCAATGAGCGATTCGATCGTGCCACGCGCACCTGGCAGATGAAGAGCTGGTACTACCGCTACGCCGAGGCGTTTGCCGGCAAGCGGCGCTATGACCTCGCCGAGCAGAAATACGACCAGCTCCTTGCCTGGCAGCCGGGCGACAAGAAGGGGATCCTGGATTACGCGCGCATGGAATCCAAGGGCCTGGCGAACTTCGAGAAGGCGGATTCCCTCCTCCAGCGTATCCTCGGCCGCAACCAGTACGATTTCGACGCGCTCCTTGCATCGGGAGACAACAACCTCGACTGGGCTGAGAAGGTGCCCGCCCGGTACGAGCCTGCGCGTTTTGCCTATGCGACGCTCATACAAAAATACGGCGCGCGCGACGATCTCCTCTTCCGCATGCTGCGCTACTTCATCCGCACCGACAAGGCGGAGGAGGTGGAGAGACTGCGCCTCTATTATGCCGAGCGGCCCGAGGTGAAAGTTGATGCAGGGGTATTCGCCGAGCTGGGCGGTTATCTCGTGGATCATCACCGCCTGGACTTCGTGCAGGAAGTCCTCTTCCGGGCCGACAAGGCGAAGCTGGGGCTCTACGAAGTCCACTACAACCTGGCCCGCTACTATCGGCTCGTGAAGAATGCGGGCGATGAAAAGAAGGCACTCAATGCCACCCTGGAGAACCTCCGGCGGAGCAGCACCGAGGCCATCACGACGAAGCGCGTCACGATCGAAATCGATACGAACACCCGGCTGGGGGAATACAACTACGGCATCAAGGAATACATCACGGCGGAGACGTATCTGCGCAAGGCCGCGAGCCTCGTCGAGCAGTACCGCAAGATGAATATCATCCCGGTGGACAGCCTCTACGGCAGACCCTACGCCGACCTGGGCGACCTGTACTACTACATCCAGGGAGACTTGAACGCCGCCAACGCGCAGTACCAGACCGCGTTTGCCGACACGTTCACCTCACCTGAGCTCCTCTACAAGACCGGCTATATCCAGTACAGGCAGGGCGACTACAAGGGCGCCCTCGCGACCTTCACGCAGACGGAGGATGCATCCGCCTACCCTGTCGCGGCGGATACGGCTGTGGCCGCCGAGCCCACGCCCGCGGAGCCTCTGCCGGCGCCGGGGCAGCCCCCGCAGAACCTCCTCTATGCGCTGGGAAATTGCTTCTATCAGAGGGGAGATTTCTTCGCGGCACAGGGCTACTACCTGCGTCTTCTCGACCGCCTGGAGAACAGGCGCGCGGCACTTGGCATCCTCCACCCTGAGGATCAACCGTCGGACCGCGCCCTGCTGGATTCGCTTGTCCGCGTGGACAACAATCTCGGCGTCACCCTGTTCAGGCTTTCAGAGAGGACGGGGGACCGGACGCGGAGGTCGCAGTCATTGGTCTACTTCACGCAGGCAACGGAGATCGCAGATACCCTCTCCCGCAGCCCGGATACGGTCCAGCGGAGCGAGGACCGGAGCCTGCCCTCCCTGAACATGCGCGGCATTCTCTATCCGGTGTCGGGTTTCGTGCTCCAGCTCTATGCTGCGCTTCCCAAGGATTTCGAAACCATCACCTGGTAGCGCCGCGGCGCTCCGGCCGCAATCTTCCTAGAGGGTCCCCATCATCCAGCCGTGCGTATCCGGCAGGGCGCCATACTGGATGCCTTTCAAGGTCTTCAGGAGCGCCCGCGTCGTCTCTCCAATGGCGCGATTGCAGAAGACCGCCTCTTTGCCCTCATGCGTGATCGATTCAATGGGGGTGATGCCGGCCGCTGTTCCGGCCACGAAGCATTCGCGCGCCTTGGAGAAGACTTCCTTCACCGACACGCGCCGCTCCTCCGCTTTCATTCCCTTTTCGCGCGCAAGGATGATGATGCTCTTGCGATTGATGCCGGGAAGGATCGTATCCTCCAGGCTGGGGGTGACAAGGGTGCCATCCTTCATGACGAAAAAAATGTTGCACGACGAGCCTTCCTCGAAATACGCATGCTCCCGCGCGTCGAGGAAGACCGCCTCCATGTATCCCGCCATCTCCGCTTCCTTCTTGGCGAGTGCGCTGGTCACGTAGTTGGAGTCCGCCTTGATCCAGCCTGTGCCGCCCGGATTCGCGCGTACCCGGCGGGTCGTCACGGCCCTGGAGTTGCCTGGCTTGAAGTAGGCTCCCACCGGCGTGGTCACCACGACGACCCACGGATTCCGGCAGATGCCGACGCCGATGCCCGGCTCGCCCCAGGAGAAAGGCCGGATGTAAACGGAGTGTCCCGAGACGAAATCGTCCGCCGCCGAGGAAGGGTCGTAGGTCGGCGCGAAGCCGATGGCCTGGTTTTTTCCCACCACGGTGCGCACCGCGGTGAGAAAAAGCTCCTCCGGAAAGGCNNTCGGGCTGCGGGAAGGCCTTCAGGCCCTCGAAGCACCCCATGCCATACTGGGATGTGAAGTTGACGAGCGGGAGGTCGGCGTAATTGTTCCGCTTCTGGAGCAGCTCGGCGCGCTTCGCCGGCGGCAGCTCCTCCTCTTCGCGCGGGCTCCGGTGCGGCTTTTCGATGTATTCCTCTGTCCATGAGCCGTCTTCCAGGTTCCTGGCCTGATAGGCCCACGGATAGATTTCCAGACTGAAACCCTTGGCCATGTCGCTCCTCCGTCCCGCAGTATATCACCCCTGGGCGTTCATGAAAACGCCGCCCGCGGGCACGAAGAGGCGCCGGCGCCTGCCTGCGCCCGGTGCGGCGCCCCAGCCGGCCGCGCGCCATCTGGCGCCCGGTGCGGCGCCCCGGCCGGCGCGCGCCGTCTGGCGCCATTCTTTTTCATTGCAGATTATCAGGGTGAGATGTCGATCATATGAAGGATCATGGAGCATACGCGGGATCACATCATCTTCTTCATGGCACAGAAGATGTATTTCCTCGAGCGACGGGGAAGCCAGGAGGCATTCAACCGGCTCGTGGAGCATTTCGAGCAGATCAATCTCGACGGGCTCCTGGAGTACCTCACCCGCTATTACGCGATAGACGTGGAACGCGAGATGGACGATTTCTATCTTGCCGAAGGCGAGCTCGTCTTCGTTTCGCGCAGGAAGCAGGTCCGCTTCAAGCACGTCTACCGGGACGGCCGGCTGCGCCTGGTGGGCATCGAGGCGGAGTAGTCCGCGCTACGCGCGGCCTGCCGGTTCTTCCTTCTTGCCCTGCTTTTCGAAAACGGAAACCAGCTCATCCCGGAACCCCGCGGCCATGGAGAGCGAGCAGGCATCGAGGTCCCCCTGCTGCGTCCGCTGGCAGATGCGGCGATACACCCTGGCCTCATCCTCCACCAGCTTCAGCACCACCTGCCGCCCGTCATAGAGGCGCACGAGCGTCTCCCGCGTCTTGTATTTCTCATCGCGGGCGTGTCCCAGCGTCGAGCGGATGCGGCAGATTTCCCTGGCCTGGCTGTTGAGAAGCGGCGCCAGCTCCTTCAGGGGCATGAGGGAGAGTGAGAATCCCTCCTTGCGCGCCTTCTCCGCGGCGATCTCGTCTTGAAGAAGCACCGTGTAATGCCGGCGGATGCTGCCAATAATCTCTTCAAATGTGCGCGTGAAGTTGGCCAGAAATGCCGTGCGCATGTCGGGCTTTATCGTGGGGAGCAGCTCGCGCATCTTCTGGTTCTCCCCGTTGTAACGCTGCACGAGCATGAGGATGTTCTTGATGGCAGGCGCGGTGCGCTGCTCGGGGTCGGCCTTGATGCGGGCGTTGACGTCCGCGAGGACCGCCGCGACCGGTATCGTTTCGACGCCGAAGCTCCGTTTCTCTTCACGGGGTCGGGCCATGGGGAGGAGCTCCATGCAAAGGAGGCGCTGGACGAGGACGGAGAGGAGGAGCACCGTCAGGGACTTTTCCTGCGCGCTCATATCTTCAGCGGCCAGCGACTTGTAGCGGGCCGTCTCCAGTGCGACGAGCACGGGGCTCAGGAGC
>PMDT01000195.1:0-3836 GCA_003154555.1 Spirochaetaceae bacterium | reverse complement strand
CGAGCATGTCGAGCAGGGAGTGAAAATCGTTCGCCTTTTCCCTGATCTCTATCCAGTCTCCGCTGATCCTCTTTTCAAGGTCGGGCATGCATCGACCACTGTATGCGATTTCATCACACCGTGCAATCGCGGGTGAGCGGCGCCCGTACTAGAAGGCATGAGGAGGATCGCATGAACAATCTCAATTCCATCCTGATCGAAGGAAACCTGGTGAAGGATCCCGAGCTTGCCTACACGCCCAAGGGGGCGCCGGTGTGCAAGTTCACCGTCGGATGCAACCGCTCCTGGAAGCAGGAGGAGGAGTATCAGAAAGAGGTGTCCTTCTTCGACGTTTCCGCATGGAACCGGCTCGCGGAGGTCTGCGGGGAATATCTGAAAAAGGGACGCGGCGTGCGGGTTGTCGGAAGGCTGAAGCAGGATCGCTGGACGGATGCGGACGGCAAGACTCATTCCCGGGTGCACATTCTTGCCGAGCACGTGGAGTTCAAGCCGCAGCTCAAGAAGCAGGATCCCGACGGCGCGCCGGCGGAGGAGGAGACACAGGAGGCGGAGAAGGAAGCCGAGCTCGCGGGCATTTCCTGAGTCACGGCATGGCGGGGCGCTGCCTCCCGGAGCGCCCCGCCATGCGGGACCCGGGCAAACGTGAACCGATCAAGGCTCACGGACTGATAGCGACATCCCCTGCGTGACGCGACGGAAGTCGCTGACATTCAGGGTGACAATGCATTCGGCTCCGCCCTTCACTGCCGCCTCCGCGATAAGTGCGTCATACACCACCCCGCCCGCAAGACCCTGGCGCGACAGCCGCTGCACCACGATCCCTGTCTCCTGCGCGGTGAGCTCTACTGCCTGCACGAATGGAAGAATCGTGTGCTCGACCAGCGCCCATGCGGCAGCCGGAGCAATGCGTGGAGTCACGGGCAGTGTGGAAAGCACCGCATACGTCTCAACAATGGAGTGTGCTGAAATCATACCTTGGACATCGTCATGCCTGATCCTCTGCAACCAGGGGAAGGCTCCAGCGTGGCGGCCATGTGCCTCCACAAGCCCGGCGACAAGAACCGATGTGTCGAGCAGCGCTCTCACTGTGCCGGGCTTTGAGCCGACCGTAGACGATCGTCGCGATGCGCGCGGACAGCCCCGTCAAGGTCCCCGGTCGAAAGGGCGCGAAAAACCAGGACCCCCTCTTTTTCCACCAGCCCCGGCAGCTCGTCCGCTCTGCGGAGCACTATGAATTCTCCTGAGTCTTCGATTTCAACGCCACTCCCGGGAACAAGCCCGTGACGATCCCTGATTTCTTTGGGCACGACAATTCTGCCAAATCGGTCAACGGTTGTTCTCATGACATTCCTTCATGCCAATTTACTCTGCCAAATGGCAATTGTCAATGCCATCATATTCAAGAGTTCTTCCAAGCGCATCGGCGCGGCGTGGCGTCGACTGAGGCCCTGATACTGCCCGCTGTCACAGGCGGCTGATTCCCGCTATACTCCGCTCACCGCATCCGCATGAGGAGATCGTCCTGAAGCAATCTTCGATCGCCGCGCCACGCTGGAAGCGTACGTTGTACGCGGTCTGGGCCGGCGAGTTTCTCGCCGTTGCCGGGTTTTCCACTTCGACGCCCATCACCCCTTTCTACATCCAGGACCTCGGTGTCACCGACCCGCTGCGCCTGAAGCTGCTCACGGGAATTGTTCAGGCGCTGCCGTCGTTCATGCTCGCCTTCTTTTCGCCGATCTGGGGCAGCGTGGCGGACAACTACGGGCGCAAGCCGATGCTCATGCGTGCCATGTTCGGGGGCACGGTCGTCATGCTCGCCATGGGGCTGGTCACCGCGCCGTGGCAGCTCATCGTGCTGAAGACCCTGCAGGGCTGCCTCACCGGCACGGTTGCCGCGGCCACCATCATGGTCGCTTCGATCGCCCCGCAGGAGGAAACAGGCTACGCATTGGGGCTCCTGCAAATGGCGATATTCCTCGGTGCCTCTTTCGGGCCGCTGTTCGGAGGGGTCATCGCGGACCTCTTCGGGCGCCGGATGAACTTCTTCGCGACCTCTCTCCTGCTCCTCTCCGCGGGGCTCATCATCATGCGTTTCGCGCAGGACACCTTCGAGCCTCCGGCGAACAGGAAATCAATCTTCCGCAGCATGCTGCCGGATTTTTCACCCCTCCTGCGTTCACCCGCGCTGGCGTCGCTCCTCGCGGTCATCGCGGCGGACCAGATCGCCGGCTCCATTGCCGGTCCGTTCCTGCCCCTCCTGATCCAGCAGATCAGCACGCGAACGTCCATGATCGCCACCACCACGGGCGTGATCATCGGACTGGGCGCCGTGGCCAGCGCGCTTGCCGCAGTGAGCATTGGCAAGGTGAGCTACCGGCTGGGCTACAAGCGGACGCTCGTCATCTGCATGACCGGCGCCTCGCTGTTCATGATTCCGCAGGCCTTCGCCCGCACCCCCCTGCAGCTCCTCGTCATGAGGCTCGGGAGCTGCTTCTTCGTCGGCGGGAACCTTCCCTCTGTCAACGCGCTGATCGCGCAACGCACGGCGAAAGGCAAACAGGGGAGCATCTACGGGCTTTCCGCGTCCATCGCCTCGGGCAGCAATGCGCTCGGCCCCGTGATCGGAGCGTCCATCGCAATGGCGGCGGGCTACGGCGCGGTTTTCCTCACAACGGCAGGCATCCTCGGGGCGGCCGGGGTCGTGATCACCCTGTTCGTCCGGGCGGGGCGGATAGACGCCGGAAAACCCTCTGAAACGCCGATGGGATAGAAGGCCCACGCCGGGCCTGAAAATGCGGATTTCTTGACGAATACAACCGTTTTCTATATGAAGAAGTCGTCGTGACCTCCAGGAAGTTGACCCCGGGCGAAATCTCAGCCAGCGTCGAGAAGATTCGCAGGAAATACGACGAATACATCTCGAAATACTTCAGGCCCCGGTCCCTGCGCGAAGCCTTCGAAAATCGCTACATCAAAGCGTTGCGGGCGAAGACTGACGTATCCTCCTTCCTCATCGCGGAGATCAGTGCGATCGAGGAGCTGATCGCCCGGGAGGAGCAACGGGTCATGGCCGGGCCCGTGCGGCCCGACGTGGAGAAAGAGAGCTTCGCCGACAGGGTGCTGGAGGAAAATCGCAAGCGCATCGTGAAGTATCCCGACATCCGGTTCGACGCCGATGCCGGTGAGGAGGTGCGCCGTCTCGTCGGGGCCCTCACCGGCCTGGAGCGGGAGCGATGGCATGACCTTGGCGCGGCGCTGCAGGACACGATGTACGCCCCGAGCTCTTCCGAGATGCTGGGCCTGGACTCGCAGCTGCGCTACCTTTCCTCGTCGGTGCGCGACGAGATTCCGCCCTCTCTCTCGCGCCTGGTGGTCCATCTGCGCAAGTTTCCCCGCAACTACCCTGCCATCGAGCGCGAAGAAAAAGACTACATCCTGGAAGCCGCCTTTTTCCTGAACGATCTGTACATGGTCCTGCAGCGCATCACCCGGGTCTACACGGAGATGCCGACAGAGGCGAAGACGGCGATCGCNNCCTGGGACAGGCCCTCTTCCTGGGATTGCTCATTGCGCAGTCGGGGATATATATTAGTTACCTCATAAAGGGAAGGGGGAAGCGCTATGGCAGAGGAAGTAACGGTCACAAGCGGAAATTTCGACGCGGAGGTCATCAAATCGACGATTCCAGTCGTCGCGGACTTCTGGGCGGAATGGTGCGGACCGTGCAAGATGATCGCCCCCGTGCTCAAAGAGCTTGGTCGTGAATACAAGGACAAGATCAAGATCGCGAAGATCGACGTCGATGCAGAGGGCGAGCTCGCCCAGCAGTTCAATAT
>PMDT01000250.1 GCA_003154555.1 Spirochaetaceae bacterium | reverse complement strand
GGGACCCGATCACGCGCTGCATGAGCGCGGGGGCGTTCACGTAGCCGAGGATGCGCGTGCAGAGGACAACGCCGTCCACCAGGCGCCGGGCGTCGTCCGCGGCCGGGTTGATCGCCGCGAAGCCGATGCGTTCCCCCGGAAGCGACAGGTCCTTCGAGTACGACGTGACGACCACGGTGTGCGGGTAGAGCGCCAGGATGCCGGGCACCCTGGCCCCGTCATAGGCGAGCTTCCGATACGGCTCGTCGGCAACCAGGTAGATCGTTCGCCCGATCTTTTTGCCCGCGACCAGGAGCATGTCGGCAAGAGCCTTCAGCGTCTTTTCGCGATAGATCCTGCCGGTCGGATTGTTCGGCGAGTTGACGATCACTGCCGCGGTACGCGCCGTGATGCGGCTCTCGATTGCCGCCACGTCGAGATCGAAATCGGCAGCCGTGGGCACGAGCACAAGCGTGCCGCCGTGATTGTCGACGTAGGAGACGTACTCCATGAAACAGGGAGTACTCGCGATCACCTCATCACCGGGATCGAGCAAAGTCTTCAGCACCGCATTCATGGCGCCGCTTGCCCCGCAGGACATCACGACATGACTGCCGTCGATCGGCACGCCCTGCTCACGCGACACCTGTTCGGCGACCGCCGCGCGCACTTCGGGGAATCCCGCGTTGGGCATGTAGCCGTGCTTGCGCGTCATGGGCGTGGCGACAAGCTCCGCCAGGACGCGCTGGAAGGCCGCCGGCGGCTCCACGTCGGGATTTCCAAGGCTGAAGTCACAGACTTTCTCCGCGCCGTGCGCGGCGCGCAGCGTATTGCCGGCCTCGAACATCCTGCGGATCCAGGATGAGCTTTCAATGGAGTCGCGAATCTTCCTACTGACTGCCATGGCACTCTTCTCCGATGGCGCCGAGCAGCGCGTCCATGTCGCTGTCGGCGCCGATGCTGATGCGAAGCCCGTCGGAAACGGGTCCGGTTTTCCAGTGCCGCACGAGGAAGCCGCGGCCCAGGAGGCCTTCGTACAATCGCCCGGCCTCGATGCCCGCGGGGGGCACGGCGAAGATGAAGTTCGCCCGGGACGGGAGGACCCGGAAGCCGCGTTCGACAAGGGACGCCGTGAAGCGCGTCCGGGTGTCAAGGATGGCGTCCCGCGTCTTTCTGAAATACCCCTGGTCGTCCAGGGCGGCGCACGCCGCAACCTGCGCGAGCCCGCTCACGTTGTAGCTGTCCTTCGTCTTCATCATCTCGCGGATGATAGCGTCGTGGGCAAAGGCGAATCCCACCCGCATCCCTGCGAGCGAATATGCCTTTGACAGCGTGCGGACGACGATGAGCCGCGGGGAACCTGCAAGCAGCGGGAGGCTCGACTCCGCGGCGAAGTCCACGTACGCCTCGTCGGCAACCACAATGCCGCTGAATCGCTCCAGCAGGCGCGCAACCCACGCGGTCGGAAAGCCCACCCCGTACGGGGAGTTGGGGGAGGAGAGAAAGAAGATGCGGGCTTTCGGCGAGGGCACGGCGAGGCCGGCCATGTCCGCGTCTTTGTCCGGACGGGGGAGGGGGATCGCCGCGGTGCGCGCATTCGCCAGGGACGCGAGCACCGGGTAGAGGGAATACGACGGGCTGAAATAGGCGATCGCGTCCCGCTCGTTCACGAATGTGCGCATGAGCATCGACAGGATTTCGTCGGAGCCATTGCCGCACAGGACCTGGGACGGGCCGATGCCGTACAGGGCGGCCGCGCGCTCTCGCAGCGCGTCGGCAGCGGGGCTCGGGTAGAGCCTCATCGTGCCTTCCGTCGCGTCGCGCAGCGCTGCGAGCACCCGCGGGGACGGCGGAAAGGGGTTCTCATTGGTATTCAACTTCACGAGGTGCTGGCCCGGCTTCGGCTGTAAACCTGGCACGTAGCCGTCCATCTTCCGCACCGCGGGACGGACGAAACCGAGGGCCTTGTCGACGTGGCTCATGCGGGTGAGTGTAACAGAAGCCGCGGTGCGCAACAAGAAGCCGTCATTCGTGGCGTTTGCCGATGGGCTTGACTTCACCTGGATTTCTTCCTATATCTCCATTATGGCGATTATGGTTTCGGACAAGGCAGCGGGACAGCTTTCGACAATCCTCACGGAGCAGGGAAAGCCCGGGGCATGCCTCAGGGTCTGGGTCGCAGGGCTCGGCTGCTCGGGTTACCGCTACGGCATGGGAATCGATGAAAAGGAGCCCGAAGAGGGCGACCAGATATTCGAATCGAACGGGATCCGCATCCTCGTTGATCCGCAGAGCCTCTCCTACATGGACGGCGCGCTGGTGAACTGGGTGGATGAGCCTGACAACAGCGGCTTTGCCATCGACAATCCCAACCCGGCACCGGCCAGGGAATGTGACTGCGCCGGCGGGTGCGCAACGGGTGAGCATGCCCACGCTCACGGCGACCACGTGCACGCGGGAGCGGAAGGCGAAGACTGCTGCTGAGGCCGGCCCCGGCCTGACCTCCTTTACCTGGCAAAGAAGGTTCTTCCGCCGTCCGCAAGCACTTCCTGGCCGCAAATGAAATCGCCCCAGGGGCTGGACAGAAACGCCACGAGCCCTGCCACGTCGGACGGCTTTCCGAGCCTTCCGACAGGGATTTGCGCCGCGAGCTTTGCCTTTGCCTGCCCGTCCGGGTAGCGTTCCTTCAACAGATCGGTCTCGATGACGCAGGGATGCACGATGTTCGTGAGAATTCCCTTCTTGAGATAGTTCCTGCACAGATACGCCATCATGCCGCTCAATCCCGCCTTGGCGGCAGCGTAGTCTATCGCGCCGCCTCCTCCGTCGTACACGGCTGACGACCCGATGAGGATGATGCGTCCGTATCCCCGCGCGAGCATGTGGGGCAGCGCCGCGCGCACCCCATGCCAGGCTGCGCCCAGGTTGAGGGTGATAGCGTCGTCCCATTCGGTGTCAGTTTCCACTTCCGCGCGGCGCTCGCGATTCATGCCCGCGTTGCAGACGAGGACGAAGTCGAGGTCGCGCTCGGCGGCGACGCGGTCCGCGAGGTCCCGCATGTCGCTGCCGGACCGCGCATCCACCGCTTCTCCGCGGGCGGCGCCCGCTTCCGCCTGGATGGCGTCCATCAGCGCGTCCACGCGCGCGGCGTGCGCGGGATTTCCGGTATGCGTGAATACCGTGAATGCCCCCGCCTTGCAGAGATGCTCCACGATCGACGCGCCGATGCCGCGGCTTCCGCCCACGACAAGTGCCGTCCGGCCTTTCAGATCGATTGACAGCATCGTCCCCCCTACGCCAAAGTCCCGAGGAATCGCGAATACGACCCGTCCCACGGGGAGGATTCGCCGGGTTCGAATGAACGCATCGGGAATGAGCGCGCGACGATCTGCCGTCCCTGCGCGAGCGAGTCGATCTCCCCCATGCCCTTCAGCTGCATGATGAGGTTGCCGGCCACCGTCGTTTCCGTCGGGCCCGCCGCCACGCGGATACCCGTTGCATCGGCAAGCCACTGGCACACCGTCTCGTTCTGGACGCCCCCGCCGACGAC
>PMDT01000351.1 GCA_003154555.1 Spirochaetaceae bacterium | reverse complement strand
AAGTTCTCGATGGTGCTCATGACGAGGTCCTCCGGGATGCCCCGTTCCTGCACCAGTTGCTTGATGGCCTGCGACAGTTCAGATTGCATTTCTTTCTTCCTCAACCTCCACGGCATGATCCAGTCGCGCCTTGCGGATGCCGCTCAGCGCGAACCCGCGCGTGTCCCTGCCCTTGCGAAGCCAGAGCGTGTCTGACTCGACACGGTCGATGATCCCGCACTGCCACTCCGTTTCTGCCCCTGCCAGCAGGCGCACGCCGCGCCCGGCAAAGATGCCGTACTCCGCGGGGCTGCGGATGCTCCGCTCGATGCCCGGCGAGCTCACCTCGAGGGTCACATCGGCAAGAGCTTCCAGGGTTTCCAGTCGCGGAAGTATCATCCCGGACACCTCCGCGCAGTCGTCCACGCCGACGCCCGCGGCGCGGTAAATGACGACCGCAACGTGGGACACGCCTTTGCGCCGGCCGACGGCAAGCTCAACAAGCGCGTACCCCATGCCGGTGAGCACCGGCTCGACGGTCGCACGGACATCCTGCAGGAGATGATCGGAATACACACCCTCCGCCTTCGGCCCGATCATTAGGGCTGGGATAATAAAAAAAGAGTCTGGGCCCGACTCTTTCTTCAATAAACATAAACCAATACACGGCACTTGTCAATCGAGGCCGGACCGACCCTATAATCCCGCGTGAAGAAGCCACCTGCTGTCTTTGGCCCTCCCGCGCTCGATCCCCTGGTCGAAGCCTTTACCAACAAGGTCGTCATCTTCCGCTTCCGCGGAAAGGATCTTTCTTTCCGCCTCTCGCATGCCTTGTTCAGCAGCTTCGACATAGACGAGGGGACGCGCCTCCTCCTGAAAACCATCGCCCAGCGCATCGACCTCAGCCGGGTCCATGCCGCGGCTGACATCGGGTGCGGCATCGGAGTCATCGGCGCCTCCATTCGTGCCGCGGCCCCCCATTGCGGCGTGCTGCTCCAGGATCGTGATGCGCTGGCAGTGGCCTTTGCCCGGGAAAACTGGCAGGCAAACCGGCTCGGCGATCCGACTGTGGATTGCGGGCTGGGCTTCTGGCATCTGGAAGACCATTCTTTCGACCTGGTGGCGTCGAACCTGCCTGCAAAAGCGGGCAAACCTGTGCTAGAATCATTCTTCCGGCAGGCCCTGCGCTGCCTCGCTCCCGGCGGCACAGTGGCAATTGTGATCGTCGCCACCCTGGCGGACCTGGCGCGGTCCTCGATCGAACGCCTGGGATGCACCATCCAGCATCAGGAAATCACCCGCGACTACTGCGCGTTGCACTTTTCAGGAGACACCACGGAGCCGACGGCCGTCGGGCGCGAGGATCTCGAGCCCTACATAAGAGCAAGAGCCGGTTTTGCCCAGGCAGGAACCCGCTACGAGCTTTCGACGGTGTATTCCCTCCCGGACTTCGATACGGTCGGCTACGGCCTGTCGCTTTCGATGGAGCTGCTTGCCGATTGTGCCGGCGGCAAAAAAATCCTTGTCTGGAATCCCGGCCAGGGTCACCTGCCCGTATGGTTGTCGACGCGCCAGATGCGTACCAGGGAGATTGCGATTGCCAGCAGGGATTGCCTGGAATGTGAAATCACGCGCAGAAACATGGCCGCAATCGGACGGCCTTTGCGTGCGGCTGTCGCCGTTCCCGCAGAGGCAAGCCTCCCGGAGGCATTTGCCGGAACGAGCTACGATCTTCTGTGCGCGGCGCCCCACCCTGTTCCTCGCGCCCCCTGGCACCGCGGATTGCTGGCGTCCAGCCTTGTGCTGCTGAGTCCAGGAGGGAGGCTGTGCGTGACGGCAACGAGCACGGAAATCCACCGCTTCCTCGAGCAGGCAGAAGGGCTCAGCGTGGTTGCAAGCCTGAAGCATGCCGGCTTCCGCGCGATCATGCTCGCGCGCTTGTGAAGAAGGACGCTACTCTTCAATGGCGAGCGTAATCGCGTAGACGCGGCTGCACCCTGCGGCGCGCAGGACCCGCGCGCATGCATCGAGGGTCGCCCCGGTCGTGAAAACGTCATCGACCAGAACGACCTCCTCCGGCAACGCGCGTTCGTCGTACCCTGCGGCCAGATGGATCCGCTGCTTCAGGTTTTCCTGACGCTCGGCATAGTTCAGCGACTTCTGCGGCGCGCCCCCCCGCCTTTCCAGCGCGGGCGTTACTGTCATCCCGTGGTTGCGCTGGAGGCATGCCGTCACCTGCCCGACGATGCCTTGCGCACCGGTTCTCTTTCGGGACGGCACGGGAACGAGCGGGAAAAGCCGGCCCGCGCCGCGGAGCGCGGACCAGGCTTGCACAGCAAACCAGGGTACAAGTCGGCGCCTGCCGCGGAATTTCAGGCTCTCCAGCAGGGTTTTCGCAGCGGTGGCATAAGGAAAAAGGGCGATGCTGGATTCGAAAGAATAGTCGGTGTTTCGACATCGGACACAGATGCCGTCCTCAACAATCAGCTTGACGCCGCACTTCCGGCAGCACGGACCACTCTGCGCTTTCATCCCACCCGCACACCGCGCGCACAGCGGCACGCGATGATCGCTCTGCAGCAGCAGCCATTCTCCGCAGAGGAGGCAGCGACCGGGAAAAACCGTTTCAAGAAGCATCCGCCCCGTTTCACGGGCTGCCGCGAGCTTCATTTCCGTGAGTCCCCGCCGGAGAGCTCCTTCTTCCAGCGGGCGAGCAGAGTGAGAGCCTCCAGCGGTGTCAGCCTGTCGGTCTGCAGCCCCTTCATTTCGCGGACGATCAGCTCCTCGGCAGGAAAAAGCTGCGGCTGCGCGGGTCCCTTCGAGGAATCCCTCGCCGCCTGCGCAAAGGCATCGGAGTTACCGTCCGCGGCGCCGGGCTCGGCGTTCAACCGTGCGAGCATCGACTCGGCGAGGCGCAGCGTCTCCGACGGAACTCCCGCCAGCCGGGCGACGTGAATGCCGTAGGAATTGCTGGACGGCCCCTGCCGCACGCGCTTCAGGAAGACGATCTTTCCGTCCGAGTCGTGCACGTCCATGGAGAGATTGGCTGCGTCGGGATGATCGAGATGTGTGAGCTCGTGGAAATGCGTTGCAAACAGGGTGCGTGCGCGGATGTGCGTCAGGATGGACATGCAGACCGCCCATGCGATGGCAAGACCGTCCCGCGTGCTCGTGCCCCGTCCGATTTCGTCCATGATGATGAGGCTGCGCGTCGTTGCGGCGCGCAGGATATGTGCCGTCTCGTTCATCTCCACGAGGAATGTCGATTCCCCCCGCGCGAGATTGTCCGTCGCCCCGACCCGGCAGAAGACGCGGTCCACGATGCCGATCGTCGCGCGGGAGGCGGGAACGAATGAGCCCATCTGCGCCATGAGCGCNNCCCGGGCAGTCCAGGCTGTTGGGAACGAATGCTCCGCCGGGCAGATGCGCTTCCACGACCGGATGCCGCCCATCCTCGATGAAAAGCTCCGTGCCATTCGTCATGATCGGCCGGACGTAGCCATGGATGGTGGCGGCGAATGCAAGAGACTGGAGCACATCCAGCTCCGAGATCGCGTGACAGACCACCAGGAGCCACGGCACGGCCGCGCGCACTTTTGCCCGCACCTCGAGAAACAGGGAACGTTCGACGTCAACGATGCGCTCTGACGCGTCATTGATCTCCGATTCGAGGTCCGCCAGGCGATCCGTTGTATAGCGCTCCCCGCCCACCAGCGACTGGCGGCGGATGAAGCGCGCCGGCACCTGCGCCAGATACGATTTCGTCACCTCGAAGGAGTACCCGATGATCCTGTTGTAGCGCAGCTTCAGCGAGCCTATGCCGGTCTCGGCCCGCTCCTCGGCAAGGTACGTATCGAGGATCTCGCGGGCATTATCCTTCAGCGCGTGCAGGCGGTCGAGCGCGGCGTCGTAGCCGCGACGGATGAGGTTCCCCTCCGTGAGGAGTATGGAGGGCTCATCACAGATCGCGCGATCCAGGAGCCCCGTGAGCTCGGTGATAGCGGGTGCCTTTGCGGCCAGCGGGTCGAAGATTCCCCTGAGACGCCCGCGCATGCCCGCGCCGTCATCGCCTTCAAAGAGCCTGGTCACAGTGCTCACGGCGGCGAGTGTCGACCGTATCGACAGGAGATCCTTTGCATGCGCCCGTTCCATGGCGACACGCGCGGTGAGTCGCTCCAGGTCGAGGACGCTTCCCAGGCTTTCACGCAGCCGGGAGAGAAGGATCTGCCCGCCGTGCAGCGCATCGACGGCGTCAAGCCTTCCCTCGATGGCGTCTGCTTCCAGCAGAGGAGTGAGCATCCACCGGCGCAGCCTGCGCGCGCCGGGAGAGGTGCGCGTGTGATCGAGGACGGAGAGGAGCGTATATTTTCCGCTCCCGTCCTGAAGATTCGACAGGAGCTCCAGGTTCCTCTGCGTCGCTTCATCCAGCTCGACAAAGCTGCGATCTGCATAGACGTCGAGGCTTGTGACGTGCTGGAGTGCGCGACGCGACGTCTGTCCGAGATACTCCAGGAGCACGCCCGCGGCCACGACCTCGGGGGAATCATCGCTGAGCCCGAAGCCCTTGAGGCTTGCGACGCCGAGCTGCCGGAGAAGCCGTTCCTTACAGGCAGCCGGGTCGAAGCTCCAGTCGGGATACCGGTTGACCAGGAGCCCGGCGCGTTCGCCCAGCAGCCCGCGGATCACCGGGTCGTCAACAAGGAGCGACTCCTGCGTCAGCGCCTCCCGTGGGTCCAGCCGGTGCAGCTCGCGCTTCATCATCTCGCCGCGCTCGTCCCACGGAAACGAGGTGGCGGCAAGCTCGCCGGTGGAGACGTCGGCGTAGGCGAGCCCGATCGCCTGCCCGACCCTCCCCACCGCGACGAGGTAATTGTTGGCCGTCCGGGAGAGATAGGTGTCATCAAGCACGGTGCCCGGCGTGATGACTTCCACGATCTCGCGGGTCATCAAGCCCTTCCCGGGTGCCGTGGTCTGCTCACAGACGGCCACTTTGCGCCCCGCCGCGAGGAGCCGCGTGATGTAGGACGGCGCGGCATGATAGGGAATGCCGCACATGGGCACGCCGGCCCGCTGCGTCAGCGTGAGGTCGAGGATTGACGACGCCTCTTTCGCGTCCGCTTCGAACATTTCATAGAAGTCCCCCAGGCGGAAAAAGAGGATCGATTCGCCGACCTCGCTCTTCACGCGCCGATACTGCGCCATCATGGGGGTTGTTTCGGCCATGGGAGGGGAATTATAGTATGGCGATATGCCGGTGGGCAACACGCATGACGCGCTCCTTGTGGGAAAGGACGAGCGTGGATATTTCCTGCAGGCCGTAGGCAGCATCCGGGCCACTCTGTGCTATTCGCTGCGGGAGACCCTTCTCGCGCGCCTGGAGGAACCGGCGGGCGTCCCGGCGATATTCGTCGATCTCTCGCAATGCACCTACATGGACTCGACCTTTATCGGCCTCCTGGTCGCAATGGACAAGCGCCTGCAGAAAGGATCGACCGGGCGGCTTCACGTTCTTCGCCCCAGCGCAGAATGCCTGGACCTGCTGCGCCAGATCGGGCTGATGGATTTTCTTCTCATTGAGGATGCCGCGCCGACGCTGCCGGACCGCATGGAGGAGGCAACGTCTGACTCCTTCAAGCCCGGCGCGGAGTTCGTCCTGCGTGCCCACGAGGCACTGATGGAGACCTCCGACGAGGCGCGCAGGAAATTCGGTCTCCTGAAGGAAATGCTCGAGCGAAAGCTCAAGTCCGAGAAGCCCCCTCGAGATAATCCCTGAGGACCAGGGATGCCGCGATGGCATCCACCTTCTCCTTCGCGTTGCGCCGCGTTTTCCCCGTCTCGCGCAGCGCATCCTCGGCGTCCCTGCTGCTCCAGCTTTCGTCGTGCACCACGGACGGTATGCCGGCCTTGACGAGCGCAGCCACAAGGCGCCGGGCGCGCGCGCAGCCCGGCCCCTCGCTCCCGTCAGCGCTCAGCGGCAATCCAATCACCACAAGGCTTACCTGTCGTTCGCGGCAAAGGGCCGCAAGACTGCGGGCAAGCGCGGCTTCCGTGCTCATGGAGATGGTCTGAAAGGGGGAGCTGATCGTGCGCAGCGGGTCACTCAGCGCGAGCCCGACGCGTCGGGCGCCGAGATCCACACCCAGAACCCGACCGGGAAGACCGGCGGTTCCCTGAGGAAGTGTCGGCTGTTCCGACATGGCTAGTTGCCGGCGGCGGCCTTTGCCTGGCGGCTCTGGATCTCGGCGATCACGTCATCCGTGATGTCGATCTCGGGGATCTTGAACAGAATCACACCCTTCATCGCATCGGCATCAGACCGCATCACGAGGGCGAATCCCCCGGTTTCGGAGATGAACCGCACGACGTCGAGGATCTCCGCAAGGACCGGACCGGTCTGCAGCGTGCTGTACTGCTGCTGGAGGATGGAGCCCTTGATGGCGCGGAAGCTCGCCAGGTCCTTCTGCTTGTCACCAATCGTCTTTTCCAGGGTGAGCGACAGTGTCTTGTTGTTCGCCTTGTCCGCGTCGAGCTTCTGGCTCTGCAGGTCGTTTATCTCTTTCGTCCGCGCGGCGATCTCCTTCGTGTAGTCGCTCTGCGACGTGTCATAGTCGCGGTACGCCTTCGTATCCTTGTACGCGGTGAGGAGAACCTTCTGAAAATCGATGATGCCGACTTTGGTCACCTGCTGGGTCTGCGCCGCAAGGGGCAGGGCCGAAAGACAGAGCGCTGAAAGCAGCACGGCGAGCCTTTTCACGATCACCACCTCCTTAGAACACGTTCCCGCCGAGGCCGATGACGAAGCCGAATGTCACGCCTCCGATGTTGAAGTCACCCGCAGTGGCCGGCTTCCACTGGAAAGGCTGCTCCGGATGGAGATGTGGCTGGTACTGGAAGCCTTTGGCCAGGTACAGACGGATCGGGAATTGCGGAATGGTGAATCGAATGCCGAATCCGAATGAGAAAAGGAAGTCGTCGATCTTCATCTGGTCGAAGCTGCTGCTGGCTCCCAGCGGCAGCGAGGAAAAGGGCTGTGCCCAGAGGGCGGCCGCGTCGAAGAATCCCGCAAGCCAGATGGCGTCCTTCACGATTGGCATACGCAGCTCGAACTTGTTGTCCCACAGGGCGTTTCCATATGAAACGGTGCGCCACCCTCGGGCGACGGTCATGCCGTCGATGTAGAGCTGGTCCGTCGTGTCCGTGTTGGTTTCCCAATTACTATCGATGAAGGAATAGTTCGGAAGGATCAGCGAAACTGACGAATGGGCGGCGGCCACGATCTGCCAGTTCCAATTCTCGAAGACCGGAATGTCGAACAGCGTGAGGAATCCTTCCGCAGTGCTGTCGGTGCGGATGTAGTCGCGGTTGCCGAAGAGAAGGCCTCCCACGTATGTGAAGCCCTGCGAAAGGAGGTATCCCTTCGTCGGGTTCCAGTAGATATCGCGGCCGTCGAGCGTTGTGGAGAATGCAAGGCGATCGATGAAGTTCAGCTTGCCGTTATTGTCGCGGATGTCCTTGTCGAACGGGCGGTACAGCATCGGGTTGTAGGAAACGAACCGGAGCTGGGGTGAATAGCTGGCCTGCAGTCCCAGCCGGCCGAACGGATAGGTGAAGGTATAGCCGGTGTTGCCGTTGAGGGTGATGTCGTACGAGTCATAGCTCATCAGGTACTGCGGGGCGATTGTGTTTCCGGCCTCGATATACGCCTGGTACTGGGCCAGGGACGTAATCTCGGGGGGGCCGTCGGGATAGGCGGTGGGGTCCTGGTTGTTCGCGAATATCGGCGCGGCGAAATCCTGCAGGACGTTCTGCTGGAGGATGTGGTCGAACGAGATGGACGCCCCCACCAGCCAGGGCTTTCCTGTGAACCAGGGCTCGGAGAAGTTGAACGCCAGGGTCTGCGTCGTGAGGGACGATTCCAGATCGAT
>PMDT01000323.1 GCA_003154555.1 Spirochaetaceae bacterium | reverse complement strand
ACCAGGGCAAGGAGGAACTCGTTCCAGTTCTGCATGAAAGAGAAGATCACCACCGTCGCGATGGCGGGCGTCGAGAGCGGAAGAATGATGGAGACGAATGTGCGCACCTCGTGGCTGCCGTCGATGCGCGCGGCCTCGATAAGCTCCCCGGGCACGGAGAGGAAGAAGCCACGGAAGATAAGGACCGCGATGGGAAGCCCGAAGGCGATGTACGCGAGGATGAGGGAAAAGTGCGTATTGTAGAGGCCGAGCGTCTTCATGATGAGGAAGATGGGGATGACGACGGCCGCGGGCGGGATCATCATGCCCAGGAGGATGCAATAGAAAAAGAACTCCGATCCACGGTACCGCAGGCGGCAGAAGGCGTACGCAGCCATCGACGAGATCACAAGGATCACGAGGACGGACACCACTGTGATGAACGCGGAGTTGAGAAAAAGTCCGCCGAGATGGAATGTCGTCCACGCGGTGAGATAGTTCTCGAAATGCATTTCCCACGAGAAGAGGAGGGTCGAGAAAGCGTCTTTCCTGCTCCGCAGGGAAAGCAGGATGACCCAGAGGATGGGGATCAGGAAGATCAGGCTGATGATGACGGGGCCCACGGCCTGACTGATCTTCTTCAGCACGCGCACTACGATTCCTTCCTCACGATGCGCAGGCGGAACACCGCCGCAATGACGGAGAAGACAATGATGACGATCGCGATGACCGACGCGTATCCCATGCGGTTGAATCGGAAGGCCTGCTGGAAGAGGTACGTCGCAAAGACATGTGAGCTGTTGTTCGGTCCGCCGGCCGTCATGACGTAGACGATGTCGAACACCTTGAAGCCGCCGATCATGTTCAGGAGCATCGTGATGGCGATCACCGGACTGAGAAACGGGATCACGACGTGCCAGATGATGGCGATGCGGCTGGCGCCGTCGATCCGGGCCGCCTCCACCTGCTCCTGCGGCACTCCCTGCAGACCGGCATAGTACAGCAGCATGTCGTATCCCGTGTACTGCCAGATGGTCGCCGCAATCACGGTATAGAGCGCGATGTGCTCGTCGCCGAGGAAGAGGACGGGCATGCGGATGACGTGGAGCGACTTCAGGAGCTGATTGACAATGCCGAAGGCGTCGAGCATGCGCGACCACATGATCCCGATGATGATGGGCGCGAGCAGCACCGGAAGGAAGACGGCGTTCTTGAAGAAGCGCGTTCCCGGCACACCCGTGTCGACAAGGGATGCGCCGAGGAAGCCCAGGATGTTCAGCACGACCGTCGTGACCAGTACGAAGATCAGCGTGTTGACCAGAGCGCGGAAGAAGACGGCATCAGAGAAGAGGGCGGTGAAGTTCGCAAAGCCCGCCGGCTTGATTTCCGAGAAGACGAAACCCTTCCAGTCCATAAAGGAAAGGATGAACGTGGACAGGACGGGGATGAGGATGAAAAGAAAGAAGAAAATGATGGCGGGGAGGGAGAAGAGAAATCCGATGCGAGATGTCTTTGTGAGCATTCGGTTGGAGCCTGCTGTTGCTGAAGGATCAGGAGCCCTTCAGCGAAGGGCTCCTGGATGATGCCGGGTTCCCGTCTATTGCTTTGCCGCCTTGACCAGGGAGTCGATGAACGCCGCCGGCTCGAGTGTTCCCCCGTAGATGCCCTGCATGCCGTTCATGATGGCCGTGTAGACGACCGTATTATACACCACGCGGCTCTGCGACTTGGACTGCGCATCGAGCATGTTCTTGTACAGGTCCGTCATGCTCGTGGTGCCCTTGTACGTGCTGGAGGGAATGAAGTCGTTCTTCACGAGGGCTTCCTTGCCTGCGTCGTTGGTCATGTAGCGCAGAAACTCCAGCGCCGTGTCGAGGTTCTTGCTGTCCTTGGAAACGACGAACATTTCCGCCACGCCGCCTGTCGGCAATGCCGTGTCCCCCGCGACCAGGGGCGGCCAGGGGAACAGACTCCATTCAAAGTTTTGGCCGACAGCCGTCGTGATTCCGCCCGTCACAAAGTTGCCGACCGGGTAGAACATGGCGGCCTGCTGCTGGACGAAGAGATTCTCCGCCCCGACAAAGGCGTCCATGGAATTGGCTCCCGGAGCGATCACGCCCAGCTTCTGGTAGTCGGCCACGATCTGCGCGGCCTTTTGGAACTCGGGCGAATCCCAGGAAATCTTGCCCGTGTCGGCCTGCGCCATCTTGGTATGCGTCGGGTCCGTGTAAGCGACCTGGGCAAAGAAGACATCCGCGCCGGCCCACAGATCCTTTGTGCCGAGCGCGACCCCAAACTTGCCCTTATCGGCCAGCTTCTTGCTCAGGGCGACGAGCTCGTCCCTGGTCTTCGGAACGCTGATGCCCATCTGGGCGAACATCGTCTTGTTGTAGGCGATCTGGAGCGTATTCAGATCCAGGGGAACGCTCCATGACTTGCCATCCACGGATATGGCTTTCATGATATTCGGGAAGAAATCGGGGAATCCCTTCTTCAGATACTCCGTGAGATCGACGATTTTTCCGGAGCGAGCCAGCTCGGTATATTCGCCGGACCAGGGGATCTGGAACATATCGGGGGCCTCCCCGCCGGCGAGCACTGCCTTGAGCTTCACCAGGTAGTCGGCGTAGCTGATGTACTCCCGCTTGATCGTCACATTGGGATGGTCCTTCTCGAACCTCTTCTGGGCATCCTCGTGGACGGCGGGATAGGCGCCCTCGTTGTTCCAGGACCAGAACTCCAGGGTGACATTCTGTTTTGCAGCAGCGGTCCCCGTGGACTCCTTTGTTCCCGTGGCAAAGACCACGAGTCCCACGAGGAAGAAAAGCGCTCCGAGACCCAGGACCTTGAAAAACACTGTCCTCTTCATGCTTCTCTCCTTTGATATCAAATGTTGGATTTTGGGAGTCTACCCTTGAAAAGGCGCGCTGTCAACCGAATTTTATACTTAAAATATTATAATAGCATAATCTTAAAGCGCGGAGTCTGATTTGATTCCGCGCCTCACACCACGCGCGTTGCTTTTCTTGTCTCAGAGATCGGCTGAAGTCGTATGGGGTAATCCCTGAAGGCATGAGCTGCCCAGTAGAAGGCAATCGTGTTTTCCACGGCCCTTGGCGACGCCTGTATCGTGTGGTTCGACGAGAGCAGATGCCCGCCGCCGGGCGACAGCGTGCGAATGACGTTCTTCACCTCTTCCACGACCTCGGTCACCGTGCCATTGGTCATGACATTCCTCGTGTCCACGTTTCCCCAGACAGTGAGCTTCCTGCCGTAGCGCTTCTTGGCCGCGGGGACATCGTTCGCATCGGGCTGCAGCGGGTTGATGATGTCGACGCCCGCCTCGATCAGATCGTCCAGCGCCCACTCAACCTTGCCGTCGCAGTGAAAGGCGATCTTGACGTTCTTGTCGATTGCGCGCAGCTCCCGGAAAACGCGCGCATAGCGCGGCATCAGGATCTTGCGAATCAGCTCCGGCTGCATGATGGGGCCGGATTCAAAGCTGAAATCGTCACCCCACCAGAGGATGTCTACCCCCATTTTCACCAGCTCCTTCGACAGCACGAGGGAATGGTGCATCGTGTGGTCGAGCAGGTCGTTGGCGAAATCCAGGTCGCTCGCGACGTCCATCAGGAAATTGTCCAGGCCGCGCAGGTACCATGCGCCCTCCAGCATCGAACAGGCGACCGCGCCGATGATCCCGTACTCCTTGCCGTCCCGCTCGATCAGCTCCTTGTTCTCCCGCAGTCCCACCTTGGAGACGACCAGCGGGTCGGGCCATTTGAAGGTATCGTAGTTGCGCTTGTCCGCCAGGGGATGGCTCACCATTTCGCAGTATCCACCGTGCTGCTGGCGCTTGAAGCTCCACTGGATCCCGAAGTCGTCCTTGTACAGGTTGTCCCCGATCTTTTTCGTCTGATCGTAGATCGTGCTGAAGCCTTCGCAGAAACCCACGGCGCGATAGAGCAAGTCATTCCCCAGGCGCTTGGGGAGGGCGAACGGATCGCTGCTCGTGTCGACATTCAGGATTTTGACAAGCTCATCCGCCACTTCCGGCGCCATCCAGCTGTCAAGGGGTACCTTGTCCGGCTCTTCGTGGTTTATCGCCAGTTGAACTCTTTCTTTGCTTGTCATACTCTCTCCACTTGACCGAAGTTTATATTGATCATAATATATGATCCATAAAGTTATGATAATGTCAAGTATTTGAATTCGGCGACAGCAGGGAGAAGGAATGGCGACGGCGATACGCATGCCCGACATGGGCACCGTTGAAGGCGATGTACGGCTCGTGAGGTGGCTGAAAGCCGAAGGGGAATCGGTGGCCCTGGGCGAGCCGCTCTTCGAAGTAGAAACGGACAAAGGTGTGAGCGAGGTGGAAGCGGCGCTGGCCGGAGTCCTCGTGCAGCGCGTCCTGGCCGAAGGAGACAAGGCGGGACCGGGAGAGACCATCGCGTACATACGTCGACCGGGTGAGACCGAGGAGGCACCTGCGGCTGACAGTCCGACGACTGCCGCGGCCGCCTCCCCTTCCGTGGCGCCGCGCGCATCCCAGGGCAGTGCGCATTCCCCGGCACCNNAAGGCTACCGGGCCGGGCGGCCGCATCACCCGCCAGGACATTCTGGCGGCACGAGGCGGGGCTGCAGGACCCGCGCCGACTCCACCCGCGTCGGCCGGCAGACCGCCCGTCGGCCCGGCGCTCTCCTCGGGTCAATCGATTGTCGCGCGCAAAGTAAGCCAGAGCCACCGCGAAAAGCCGGTGTACAGGGTCACGATGCGGGTCGACATGGGCAAAGCGATCGCGTTCCGCGCGCAGGCGCACGCGAGAGGCGAATCGGTGAGCTGGGACGCGCTGTTTGTGAAAGCCGCTGCGATGGTCATCGGGGAGATGCCCCTGTTCAGGCGCTGGTTCAAGGCAGACGAGCTGCTGGAGCATCCGGCCGGCGATGTGGCGGTGGCAATCGGCATCGGCGATGAGCTCTCTGTCCCGGCGGTGCGCGGGCCGGCATCAAAGAGCCCGGAAGCGATCAGCCGGGAGATCGCGGCGCTTGCGAACAGGGCGGAGACCCGCGCGCTGCAGGCCCAGGACGTGGAGGGAAGCTGCTTCCTTGTGAGTAACCTGGGGATGTTCCCGGTGGAGAGCTTCGACGCCATCATCTATCCCGATCACGCGGCGGCACTCGCCGCGGGGGCAGCAANNGCGCGGTTCCTGACTCGAGTGAAGGAAATACTGGAAACGGGGGCATTCGCGTGACGAAACAGGCACGAGATCCGGCATGGCAGTTGAAGCAGTACCGCACGATGGTGCTGATCCGGCAATTCGAGGAACGGGTGAAGTACCTCTTCCTGGAAGGGGTCATGCCGGGGACCATCCACCAATACCAGGGGCAGGAGGCGTGCGCGGTGGGCGTCTGCGCGGCCCTCGATGCGCATGACGTGATCACCTCGACGCATCGACCGCATGGGCACTGCATCGCCAAAGGCCTGGACGTGGGAAGCATGATGGCGGAGCTCTTCGGCAAGGCCACGGGCTGCTGCAAGGGAAAAGGCGGCTCGATGCACATGGGGGACCTGTCGAAAGGCATCGTGCCGGCGGTGGCCATCGTCGGCGGCGGTCTTCCGATCGCCACGGGCATTGCGCTGTCGTTCAAGATGAACAAGGAGAAGCGCGTGGCGGTCGCCTTCATGGGCGATGGAGCCACGAACGAAGGGGCGTTTCACGAGGCGTTGAACATGGCAAGCGTCTGGGACCTGCCGGCCGTGTTCGTGGTGGAAAACAACATGTACGGGGCCTCCACGCCGGTGAAGATGGTGATGAAGGTGGAGCACATCGCGCAACGGGCAAGCGCATACGGGATCGAAGGCAGGACAGTGGATGGAAACGACGTCGAAGCGGTCTTTGACGCCGCGCGGGAAGCAGTGGAAAAAGCGCGGTCCGGCGGAGGGCCGACGCTCCTGGAGCTCGAGACCTACCGGATCACCGGGCATTCGCGGCGGGACCCCTGCCTCTACCAGCCGGAAGAGGAAAGGAAACGGGCCGTGGCAAACGAGCCAATCGGACGCTACGCGAAGAAACTGCTCGCCGAGGGAAGGCTCGGAGAGAAAGATCTGGAAGCGGCGCGGGAGAGCGTGAAGGCGGAAGTGGAAGCAGCGGTGGAGAAGGCGCAAAGGGATCCCTTGCCGCGGCCGGAAGATGCCCTGGAGGACATGTGGGTATGAACGCACGACATCTGGGCATCGCAGAGGCATTGCGGGAAGGGATCGCGGAGGAAATGCGGCGGGATGCGCGCGTGTTCTGCATCGGGGAGGACATCGGCATTCCCGGGGGCTGGGGCGGCGCGTTCACGGTAACCCTCGGGCTGGAGAAGGAGTTTGGTGAGCGCCTGGTCAACACGCCGATCTCGGAAGCCGGGCTGACCGGCGCTGCCCTGGGAGCCGCGCTCATGGGGATGCGGCCAATTGCCGACGTGCAATACGCCGACTTCCTGTTCTGCGCCATGGACCAGATGGCGAACCAGGTCGCCAAGATGCGTTACATGTCGGGCGGCAGGCTGCAGGTCGCCATGGTCATGCGCGCGCCCGTTGGAGTGACCGGCCGGGGATCTCAGCATGCGCAGATGATGGAGCCGTATTTCCTGCCGCTGCCGGGCATCAAGATTGTCTGCCCGTCCACCGCCTACGACGCGAAAGGACTTCTGAAATCGGCGGTGCGGGATGGAAACCCCGTCCTCATGTTCGAGCACAAGCTCCTCTACGGGTCAAAGGGTCCACGCACGGAAACAGGCGCCATCGATGCGTCGAGCGACATCCCGGAAGGCGACTACACGGTGCCGATCGGCAAGGGCGTCATACGGCGGGCGGGCAGCGAGGTAACGATCATCGCCACCCTGCTGATGGCGCACCGCGCGCAGGAGGCGGCGTTGATCCTGGAACGCGAAGGAATCAGCGCCGAGGTGATTGATCCAAGGTCGCTCGTGCCGTTCGACTGGGAACTGGTGAAGGAAAGCGTTGCCAAAACAGGAAGGGTCGTCACGGTGGAGGAAAGCCCACGCAGAGGCGGCCTTGGCGCGGAGATCGCTGCAACCCTTGTGGAGGACATGATCGACTTCCTGGTGGCGCCGGTGAAGCGGGTTGCCGCGCCGGATACGCCTGCGCCTTTCTCTCCACCGATGGAGAAGTTCTACATCCCCGATGCAGAGCGGATCGCGCAGGCGGCCAGGGACTTGATGGAGATTTCGTAGAAGGCGGGCGCTCCCTCAGTCCCCCACGGCGGCAAACATCTCGGCGATATTCACCATGATGCCCGATCCCACGGGGCAGGGGATTCTTGCATCACTCTCCATGATGGACGGATCCCCGTATTTGCCGGACGCCTCCAGTCGGTACACGTGCACCGTCCGGCTTCCCGGGTCGATCACCCAGTACTCGCGGATACCATTGCGTTCGTAGAGGGCGAACTTGGAGTCCAGGTCCTTCTTCAATGTCAAGGGCGAGAGGATCTCTACGACCCAGTCAGGTGCGCCGAAACACCCTCGCTCCGTGATGCGCGAGGCATCACAGATCCCGGTCAGGTCCGGCTGAACGACGCTGGGCACGTCGTCCTCCCCCTGGCTGCCGGTTTCAGGCAGCAGCACGTCGAACGGCGCCAGGAACACCCGGCATCGGGTGCCCTTCACGTAGGGAGCTACCTGGATGTGCAGCTCACCGAGGATACCCTGGTGCCTGCTGGAGGGGGCCGGGCTCATGTTCCAGGCTACCCCGTCGATCAGCTCCCAGCGCTCGTCATCCGGCCAGGTCCGGTAGTCTGCATAGGTATACCTGCGGTCGAGCTTGCGTGCGGGAAGGCCCACCTTCTTCACCCCCTGATCATATAACAAAGAACGGGGCGGAGGAACTGGGCGCTTGAAAGCCGATCCGCCAGGGAGCGATTTCAACGGCTTTTACTCTTCCCCCGGGTACCACCGCGTGCCTGTCTTGACCCTGTCCCTTCCCGTCTCTATCCTGTGTGCGCCTTTTGCCATGACAGAAAACATCAACCAACCGACCTCATTTCCCCTTATTGTCCAGGGAGACCGCACCATCCTGGTGGAGGTGGCAAGCCCGAGGTACGCCGAGGCCCGTGATGCCCTTGTGCGATTCGCGGAGCTGGTGAAGTCCCCCGAGCACATCCACACCTATCGCATCA
>PMDT01000133.1 GCA_003154555.1 Spirochaetaceae bacterium | reverse complement strand
ACGTGGACACCAGCAAGCGGATCACGTTCGCCGACGTCGCCGGCCAGGATGAGGCCAAGTACGAGCTGCAGGAAGTCGTCGAGTTCCTGAAGAGCCCGCAGAAGTTCTCCCGACTCGGCGCCAAGATACCGAAAGGCGTCCTCCTGGTCGGCATGCCGGGCACCGGCAAGACTCTGCTTGCGAAAGCCATCGCGGGGGAAGCGAATGTCGCTTTCTTCCATATGTCGGGATCCGATTTTGTCGAGATGTTCGTCGGTGTCGGTGCAAGCCGCGTTCGCGACCTTTTCGAGCAGGGCAGAAGGCACGCGCCCTGCATCCTGTTCATCGACGAGCTGGACGCGGTCGGGCGCACCCGCGGCGCCGGTTACGGCGGCGGTCATGACGAACGCGAACAGACGCTNNCCCGGCCGTTTCGACCGGCAGGTTGTCGTCGACATGCCCGACAGCAGGGAGCGCGAGCAGATCCTGAGGCTGCACGCAAAGAAGCTTCCGCTCGCGGAGAACGTGGACCTTGGACGCATCGCGCGGGCAACCCCTGGCTCCTCGGGAGCGGACTTGGCCAACCTCGTGAATGAGGCGGCCCTTTTCGCCGGCCGCAAGAGCAAGGACCGCGTGGACATGGACGATTTCGAGCAGGCGCGGGACAAGACCCTCATGGGAGTGGCGCGCACGAGCAAGATCATTCCGCCCAAGGAAAAGCAGATGGTGGCATTTCACGAAGCCGGTCATGGGCTGCTGCACTACTTCCTCAAGAACGCGGACCCGCTTCACAAAATCACCATCATTCCACATGGCCGGGCCCTCGGTGTCGCATTCTCGCTCCCTGAGGACGATGCTTACTCCCGCAACAAGGGGTGGCTGCTGGATCGTATCACCATTGCGATGGGTGGCTACGCCGCGGAACGCCTCATGCTGGACGAAACGACAACAGGCGCGCAGAACGACCTGGAGCAGGCAACCGACCTCGCCCGCCGGATGGTCTGCGAATGGGGCATGAGCGACATTCTCGGTCCCATCGCCTACGGGCAGAAGGACGAGCCGATATTCCTGGGCAAGGAAATCGCGCGGCACAAGGACTATTCCGAAGAGACCGCCCGCGCGATCGACACGGAAATCAAGAGGATCGTGGAGGCTTCGCTGAGCGAGGCGAGCAGGATCCTCGGAGAGCAGCGCGACAAGCTGAAGCTTCTGGCGGAGACGCTCCTCGTCAAGGAAAACCTCGACGATGATGAGATCCGCGCGCTGCTCGGGTTTCCCGCGAGAAAGCACGGGGATTTCGAGCCGTCAACGGAGGTGCACGCGCCGGCGGCATCGACCTGAGGCCTTCCGCGGCCTGATGCTCTCCGGAGCTGCGGTTCGCAAAAGAGTGAAAAGGCGCCGTTTTTACGTCATCCCATCCGTCGTCCTCCTGCTTCTCGCCGCGGGCAGGTTACCGGTTGCCGCACAGACCGCGGCAGGCGCTGACGCCGCGCGAAGCCAGGCGGATGAGTTTCTCAAGCAGGCGTCCCAGTTGAACGCCCCCGGCTCGTCGGCCGTGAGCTCTCTCGTCGCCTCCGCGCTCCAGCTTGCTCCTGATTATTCTGAAGCCTTGTACGCACGCGCGCGCATTGCGATGGCTGACCGTGGCACAACCATGGAAGGGATCGCGGATCTTCGCGCCGCCATCCGGAGCGCGTCGTGGCGCACAAGCGATCCGTCCGAGGCGGAGCTGCTGCTCGGGCAGGCCCTGCTGCGAACGGGAAACCTCGCGGAGGCGCGCGGCGTCGCGCTGCACCTCGTGAACCTGCGCCCCGAGGACGGGCGAAACCTGCTGCTCCTCGCGCGCACGCTGGAGCGCAGCAGGGACACGGCAGGGGAGCAGAAGACTCTCTCCGATGCGGCCGTGCGCTTTCCCGAGATGGATGAGTTCCGCCTTCTCGCCGCCGCGCTGCGGGAGCGCCAGGGCCGTCGGGCGGAAGCCGTGACGGCGATTGCGACTGGCCTTCGCTACCACCCGGACAGCCTGCCGCTGCTCCTTGCGGCAGCCCGGCTCGAGCGCGCCCCCGCGAAGCAGGTTGCGGCAGTGGCGCTCTATGCCGGCAAAGGCGGCACGGACCCTCTTGCAGACGTGATGGCCCTGGAGTCCGCCCCTGCGTCGCAGAAACAGGCCTTTCTCACCAGTTTTCTCGGCCATGCAGGCCTCGGGCGCCAGGACCTGATCGACAGGGTCGTTGCGGCGGTCAAGTCCAGCAAGACGCTTTCCGCGGCTTTCCAGTCCGCACTCATCGCGTACAGCGGCAGCCGTGACCTGGATGCCGACAGGGATGGCTATTGGGAGGATCGGTGGCAGCTCGACGCAGGCAGGATCACACGTTGGACCCGGGAGCCCGCTGAAAACGGCGTGGCCCAGTACGCCTCTGATTTCAAGTCCGGCATGCCCGCGACTTTGAGCTACACCGCGGCAGGAAATTTCCGCGTCACTCTCACATTTAGTCGGTATCCTTTCATTGAGAAAGCGGCAGTGGGTGGTGGTTCAACATATTTCGTCGTTCCCTACACGCTCCAGTGTGCGTTTCTGCAGACTGCCGCGTCGGGCGCATTTTCGGGTCTTTCTCCCCGCATTGCGTCGCGCATCGTCACACCGACAGTAGATCAGCTCCGGCGTGGCTCGTCGCACAGCGAAGACTACGCCGCCGATGGTGTCACATTGCTGCGTCACCTGAGCCTTGCCCGGGGGATGCCGGTCTTCATGGAAGAGGACGTCAATGGCGACGGGCGGATGGATCATCGTGTCTGGTTCGCGAACGGGACTCCCATTCGCGGCGAGCGGTCTCTCGGTGGCAGCAGCCTGTTTGCGGTCAAGGAGACATGGAAAGACGGTAAGCTCTTATCGGATATCACTGACACCGACGGTGATGGGAGACCGGACTTTCGTGAAACATACGGCGGGAATTCCATGAAAGCATGGGATTATAATGAAGACGGCAAGGATGATTGCAGGGAGTTTCCCGGTCCCGGCGGCACGACCCTCAGGGAGATCTCCTCGGCTTTGAACGGAGTTTTCGACGTGAGGATTCGAACGCAGGACGGGCGCATAGTGGAAGTCACGAAAGCGGGTGTGGAGGAGAAGGTTTCCGGCGATGCGGCACGCGGCGTCACCTGGATCGGGACGCCGGCCGCGCCCGGCGCAGCCCCCGATCTCTCGGCACCAGACGGTGTGCAGGCTCTGGGCAGCCGCAGCTATCTGGTGTTCCGCTCTGCGGGCATCACCTACGCGGAGGAAGTGAAGTGAACGGCCGCAGGAGCCTCATCGTCCTGGCCCTTGCCCTCCTGACATTCGGTTGCGCCAGCGCGGGGAACGGGACGGGCGCCCGCACGCCGGTTCCGCTGCCGCAGGCAGAATCGAACGATATCAACACGCTCATTTCCAAGGGATCCTACCTGCAGGCTATTGGCAAGCTCGATGCCTTGCGCCGCGACAACTCCGGGCTGCCGGATGCCGACAAGCTTGAAACGCAGGCGGAGGCGGCTCTCGGCCAGGCATTCACCACGTCCATCGCCGACAAGAAATACGACGATGCGCTGCGCCTGCTCGATTCTGCGACCGCGATCGGCAAGGCAGACGTCGCGGGCGCCTGGACGGAGAAGTCGCTCCTCACGCAGGTTGCCGCCGCGCAGGGGACGGCCGGTGACAAGGTGCTCGAGCTCCTGACCCGCCTGCGCATCATCGAGCTTCCGGCGCCGACGGAGGCGGACTATGCCGCAGCGCTCACGGTTGCCCAGGACCTGGGCAACCGTGCTGTCCAGCGAACGCTTGCGGCGCAGATGAAGGCGCACGGGTTCGCCGCGCCGGAGAATGTGGCAGATGCCACGCCGAGCTTCCCGAACATGATCTCGGGAACCGTGACCATCGTGGTCAACAAGGGGATCAAGGTCGAAAACGGGGTCGGCTACGCTGACGGGGTGATCGGCAGCGGATTTTTCATCGACAAGCGCGGCTACATCCTCACCAATCATCACGTGATCGAAAGCGAGGTCGACCCCAAGTACGAGGGATACTCCCGGCTTTTCGTGCGCCTGCCGAACGCTGCGCCCGGAGACAGGATACCTGCAAAGGTGATCGGCTGGGACAAGACATTCGACCTTGCCCTCATCAAGACCGAGGTGACGCCGGAGTACATCTTCGGCGGCTCGATCGACCAGACGCTCACGCCGGGAGACAAGATCTTCGCCATCGGATCGCCGGCCGGGCTGGAACAGACGTTGACCTCGGGCATCATCTCCGCAATGGGGCGCAAGCTCCTGCAGGTCGGTGACAGCATGCAGGTCGACGTGCCCCTGAATCCGGGCAACAGCGGCGGTCCGCTGCTCAGCGACAAGGGTGACCTGATCGGCGTGGTGTTTGCCGGCATTCAGCAGTTCGTCGGGCTGAACTTCGCGATCCCTTATACCTGGGTGGAGAAAGCGCTTCCGGCCCTGTACAAGGGGGGGCAGGCCATCCACCCCTGGCTCGGGATGGCGGTGGCCGAGACGGACAAGGGGCTGGAGGTGATCTACACCCTGCCGGAAGAACCGGCGGCCGTGTCGGGGATAAAGATCGGGGACATCATTGAATCGGTGGACGGCATGCCTTTCACAAAGATCTCGGACATCCAGGATGCTATCCTGCGCCATGTTTCGCCGTCGATCGTCTCGGTTGTCTTCCGCCGCGGAGGGACCGACTCCACGGCACGCGTCTGCCTCTCCGACAGGCCGGATTCGCCCATCGAGCTCGCCCTGAAGAGGGATACGCGGGACAATGTCCTCTACCCGCTTTTCGGTTTCCGCCTGCAGAATGTCGGCACGTTCCTCTGGAAGGGCGACTATATCGTGAAGCAGGTGATCAAGGGATCGGTGGCTGACGAAACGGGCATATCCCCCGATGACCCCCTGACGATCCAGGACTGGCAGGTCGACACGGCCAAGGGGTACGCCGTGCTGCAGGTGGTCATCAAAAAGAAGAGGGCGGGATTCCTGGAGAGCGCCATCCAGATCGCTTCCTATCTGGACACGAACATTTTCATCTGAAACGGCGCGTTCACGCGGCCGCGGCCTGTCAGGACCGAAGCTTCCGCATCGTCACCTCGGTGCCGTCGTCATTGTACGAGACCTCGTCGAAGTAGATCTTTGTGAGGAATATGCCGCGCCCATTGAAGGCGAGCAGATTCTCCGGCTCGACCGCGGGCAGCGAGCGCCAGTCGAATCCCTTCCCGTCGTCGCGGATGCTGATCTCGAAGAACGTGGGCGCCAGGCGCGAGGTAATGCGGATCGTGCGGTTCACGGAATCGCTCATACGGGCGCGCTCCGCGATCAGCTCCGCCAGCCGCCCCTCCTGGATGGCCTTGTTCTTCTCCTCGAAGCTGATGCCCAGGTTGCCGTGCTCGATGGCGTTCGTGATCATCTCTTCGATGCCGATCTTCAGGTTGAGGATCTCCGCCTCCGGCATGATGCAGGGAAGCTGCAGCGTGATCTGGTTGATGACCGGGAAATAGGGCGAATCTGCGTGCGGCAGCACGAATGTTTTCGACTCCTCCACCAGGTGCGGGGAGAACAGCGATGAGCGAGCGGCCTCCAGGCGGAACTCCACGACTTTGCGGATTTCCTCGATCAGCTCGCGGACGTTGAATGGTTTCTTGAAAAAATTTGTGGCGCCCCCGCGGAGCGCCTTCAGGAGAACGTCTTCGTTTCCCTGCCCCGTCATGAGGATCACGGTGGCGTTCCTGTCGATGCGCTTGATTTCGGTAAGGAGCCTGAGGCCGTCCATTTTCGGCATCATGATGTCGGAGACGACAAGGAGCGGCGATTGGGTCTTGAAGAGCTCGATGGCCTGCTCGCCGTCCTCCGCCTGGACGGGATCGAAGCCCTCGCGGTCAAGGAGACGCGAAAGGAGCGTACGGAGCGCCTGTTGGTCGTCGACGACAAGAACACGTGGTTTTCCGCCGCCACTCACGTCCGACAGGCTACGATTCGCGCCATGCGATGTCAAGGCGTAGGCATGGATGCCTATGCTCTCGCCGCGCTTTCCGCTCCTGGCGGAGCTGCGCGGCTGCCGCACTGCGGGGCGAGCGAGTGCNNATGCCACCGGGTACGGTGGCCGCGGAGGCACGGGAGCGAGCCCGGCATGCCCGCGATTGCAGCGATGACGCCGTTTGGATATACTTCGCCCTCGCTATCGGCACAAATGCCCCGCGGGATACCGTGGCATTTGCGCACAGGAAAGACATCACACACGGCACAAGGGAGCACGCAGCTTGGAAACAAGCAGGATCCGCAATTTCTGCATCATCGCC
>PMDT01000364.1 GCA_003154555.1 Spirochaetaceae bacterium | reverse complement strand
CTCATCAGCCTCTCCGGCGGCAACGCGAGCATGCGCATCGGCGGCCACATCCTGGTCACCCCGTCGGGCATGGCCTACGAAGGCCTCGTACCGGCTGACGTCGTGGTCATGGACCCCAAGGGCAAGGTCATCGAAGGGGAGCGCCGTCCCTCCGTGGACTCGATCGCCCTGCTGCACATCTACAACAACATGCCGGGCGTGAACGCCATCATTCACACCCACCAGCCCTATGCCACCGCGGTCGGCCTGGTGTACGACGAGCTGCCGGGTTTCTGCACCACCCTGGTGAACGCCACGCTGGGCTCCGTGACGGTGGCTCCGTACAGCTCCGCGGCAAGCCTCGACATGGGCGTGCGCACGGTGGAGTACATCGGTGACCGCCGCGCGGTGATCCTTCGCAACCACGGCGTGGTCACCCTCGGTCCGTCTCTCAAGGATGCTCTTTATGCCGCCGTGTACCTGGAAGACGCCTCGCGCTCCTACTGCGCCGCGTGCGCCATGGGGAAGCCCCGGAGCTTGACGCCCGCCCAGGTCGACGAGGCCGTGGAATCATTCCGACACTACGGCCAGGGAAAGAAGTAGGGGGACGGGCATGGCCGGATCCGGCGCCCCGGGGGCCTCCATCGACGCGGGCTTCCGCTGGGGCATCTACGAAAAGGCGCTGCCCGCGGGCGCGTCGTGGCCGGCCATGCTTTCCGCGGCGGCGGCGGCAGGCTACCAGTTTGTCGAGATCTCCGTCGATGAAAGCGACGAGCGGCTTGCGCGGCTGGAGTGGCCGGCGGCTGAGAGGCGCGTCTTCCATGAGGCCCTTGCCGGCGGCCCCGTTTCTGTGGACACGATGTGCCTGAGCGGTCACCGCAGGTTCGCGCTGGGAAGCGCATCACGACCCCAGCGGGAGAAGGCGCTGGAGATCATGCGGCGCGCCATCGATTTTGCCGCCGAGTTCGGCGTGCGGATCGTCCAGGTGGCGGGCTACGATGTGCACTACGAGCAGTCAACCGATGAGACCCGGGCGCTCTATGCCGAAGCGATTGCGCGGGCCGCCGAATGGGCGCGTCGATCCTGCGTCATGCTCGCGCTGGAAAACGTGGATTGCCCGGTCGTGGATTCGATCGAGGCGGCCCTTCGGTTCGTGCAGGCCGCCGATACCCCCTGGCTCCAGGTCTACCCCGACATCGGAAACCTCGCGGCGATGGGCAAGGACGTGGAGCACGAGCTCCTCCTGGGCGGCCGCCACCTCGTCGGGCTCCATCTGAAGGATACGCGCCGCGGCGAGTTCCGCAGGGTGCCGTTCGGCGAAGGGATCGTGGACTTCGACGCGGCATTCAGGACTTTGAAGCAGATCGGTTTTCGCGGACCCTTGATGGTGGAGATGTGGAACGACGCAGCCCCCGACGCCACGGCGGTCATTGCCCGGGCGCGGCAGTGGCTGGGGGAAAAGCTGCGGAAGGCGTTTGCATAGAGCCGGGCGAATGACTTGCGCGAAAGCGCGGCAACGTACGCTTGGGACGTTTGGTGAGAATGATCTCGCCGAATTGCTGTCGGCGACGTTTCCGCTGAGGCCGGGCACGCTTCCTGGCGACGGCGCGTCGCGGCGTGCCGCCTATGACCGGGCGGCCTGCGCCTCTTGTGCCGATGCGATCAGCAGTTTCAGGCGGTTGAGCTGGTTCACTTCACTCGCGCCCGGGTCATAGTCGATGGCAGCGATGGAGGCTTCGGGATGCCGCCTTCGCAGCTCGCGTATCATGCCCTTGCCGGTGACGTGATTGGGCAGGCACGCGAAGGGTTGGATGCAGGCAATGGCGTTCACCCCGTCGTGTATCAGCTCCACCATCTCGGCGGTCAGGAACCAGCCTTCCCCGGTCACGTTTCCAAGCTGCACGATGCCGTCCACGCCCCGCGCAAGTGCGTAGATGGAAGCAGGGGGATGGAAACGCCGCGACCGGGCAAGTGCGCGCTTCTGCTGGCCGCGGAAAAGCTCGAGGCCCCAGATCCCCAGGCGTGACATCATCGCCGCGCGGGTGCTCCCCGCGAGCTTCCGGCGCCGGAACTGCGCGCCCATCACGCCGTAGAGCAGGAAGTCCGCGAGGTCCGGCACGACTGCCTCGGCTCCTTCCGACTCGATGGCATCCACGATGCGATTGTTTGCCGTCGGATGGAACTTCACGAGGATCTCGCCGACCACGCCAACCCGCGTGCGGCGCGCGCCGTGTATCGCAAGCGCGTCGAAATCGCGCACCATGGCGCGGATGGTGCGCCGATAGGCGCGAAAGCCGTGGCGCTCGAGGGATGCCTTGCAGCGGACGGTCCAGAGATCGGACAGGCGTTGCGCCGAACCGGGCTCCACCTCGTACGGCCGGACCCGGTAGAGCATGCGCATGAGCAGGTCTCCGTACATGAGGGCCATGAGACCCCGTGTGACCAGCTTCCAGGAGAGCTTGAATCCGGGGTTTTTCTCCAGGCCGAGCGCGTTCAGGGAGATCACCGGTACGTGCGCCATTCCCGCATCGGCAAGAGCCTTGCGGATGAAGGCGATGTAGTTCGTTGCCCTGCACCCGCCGCCGGTCTGCGACATGAGGAGCGCCGTGCGCGAGAGGTCGTAGCGGCCCGAGTGCAGCGCGGCCATCATCTGGCCCACGACGAGGATCGAGGGGAAGCAGGCGTCATTATTGACGGATGAAAGGCCCTCGTTCACGGCACCCCGATCCACCTCGGGCAGGATTTCCAGCCGGTA
>PMDT01000126.1 GCA_003154555.1 Spirochaetaceae bacterium | reverse complement strand
TCTGCGGAACAGGGCTCATCGCGGCGCTCGCGGAGCTCCTGGACAGGGGCGTCGTTGATGCAACGGGTCGAATTATCGACCCGGAAGAGATCGCGCAACCGGCGCTTCGCGCCCGGCTTATCAGCGTGGGCAGCGAAACGGCCTTTTCCCTCTCGGAGGACAGGAGCGTGTACATTTCGCAGAACGACATCCGCAAGCTGCAACTGGCAAAAGGCGCCGTGCGCACCGGCATCGACACGCTCCTCGACGTGAGCGGCGTTCCGGTGGAAGGGCTGGACGCGCTGCGCCTGGCGGGCAATTTCGGAGCGGGCCTTTCCGCGCGGGCGGCGATGCGCATCGGGCTCATCCCGCCAATGGACCTTCCGCGGGTGGAAGTGGTGGGTAACGCCGCCCTGCGCGGCGCGGTGATGGCGCTCCTTTCGCGCGCGCAGGACAGAAAGGCATCGGAGGCTGCGCGCGGTGCGCGCTTCGTGGAGCTGGGGGGCAAGCCCGAATTCCAGGCGCGGTTCATGGATGCGATGCTTTTTTAGCGAGGCGGCATGAAGCGGAAGGCACTCTGGTTCGAAGGGCCGGGGAACGTGATGGTGCGGGAGGAGACCCAGGAGCCGCCGGGAGCCGGCGAGGTCCTTATCCGCTCCCTCGTGAGCGCCATCTCGTCGGGCACGGAAATGCTCTTCTACAAAGGCGCACTGGAGGAGGGGTCGCAGGTCGATGCGATCCTCGCGGACTATCACGCGCCTCTCCGTTACCCCTTGCGGTACGGCTACGCGAGCGTCGGACGGATCGAGGATGCGGGCGCCGGCGTGGACCGAGCGCATATCGGGCGGCTGGCGTTCGCATTTGTCCCCCACGCGTCCGCATTCTGCATTCCGGTCGAGCGCGCGATTCCCGTTCCCGACGGCATCAGCGCCGACGAGGCAGCATTCCTGGCGAACGCCGAGACGGCCGTCAATCTCACGCTCGATGCGCGGCCGCTCCTCGCCGAGCGGGCGAGCATATTCGGCCTGGGCGTCGTCGGCCTGCTCACCGCCGGTCTCCTGGCGCGGTTTCCACTTGCACGACTGACCGGGTGGGACCCGCTCGAAAAGCGGAGGGAGGCGGCCGCTGCCCTGGGTCTCGCGACGGGCGATCCGCTCGCCGTGTCGCCGCCGCGGGGCACCGAGGATTTCGCCATCGAGGTGAGCGGCTCGGCGAAAGGATTCAAGCAGGCCCTTGCCTCGTGCGGCTTCTCCGGGCGGCTGGTGGTCGGATCGTGGTACGGGTCGCGGCAGCCGACCATCGACGCCTTCGACACGGCATTCCACCGCAACAGGGTGCGGATCATCGGAAGCCAGGTGAGCACCCTGGCACCGGAACTATCGGGTCTCTGGAACGTGCCGCGCAGGATGGATGCCGCATGGGACGCGATCCGGCGGCTGCACCCCGGTCAGTGGATCACGCACACGATACCGTTCTTCCGCGCGGCGGACGCGTACAGGCTGGTCGCGGCCTGCGCGGACGACACGCTCCAGGTCATGCTCTCTCACGAGACATGAGGTAGTCCGCCACGCGATCCCTCACCCGGCGGGTCGCGTCCTCCGGCGCCTCGCCGAGCACACCCGCCGCAAATGGCTCAAGAAAGTCAACACGGGCACGGACCGGCCATGACTCTGTCGATATCGTGCGCGCGACGATCTGCAGCATCGCACCCAGCCACTCCCTGTCCCTGCTGCTTCTGCGCAGGCGCGTGAGGGGATGTCTCTGCGCGCGAGGCGACAGCACCCCGCTTACCACGACGGGCGCCACGACCGCCCGCGGGACGAATCTCAGGAATGTCGCCGTGCTGGCCGACCAGCGGTCAAGCGCCTCGCGCGCGCCCGGCAGCACGGCCGGGTCCGGCTCAATCTCCCCCGCGGGAAAGGTGAGAAGGACGCCCCCTGCCCTCAGGTGATCGACGGCGGCGCGCATGGCAGACATCCGCCATCGCGCATCGTCTGATATAAAGATAAGCGACCGTGAGACGGCGGACAGAGAGCGGAGAAAGGGACGGTCTGCCGCGAGGATGCGCAGGTCCATCCGCGGGATGGAAGCAAAGAGCGCCGCCGTGTCGATCATGCCGGGATGATTGGACACGATGAGGAGCGGCCCCGCCGTGGGGAGCCGCGTTTCTCCCCGCACGTCGAAGCTGTTCGTGTAGACGGACAGGAGATCCCGCGCGGCGGCCTGGATCCCCGCGGCGGCAGCCGCATCGTCGAACGCCAGCACTTGCCGCGCGAATGCAAGCGCGGGGCGACGCACGGCGAGCTCGAGCCAGCGCCGCATGAACCGCAGGTCGCGGCACCCGATGGCCGAGACAATGTCCAGGGTGTTGATGGAGAGGAGAGCTCGCTCCCGCGCTTCCATGCTGTTCGACGACACCGTAGCATGGGAGGCTCGTCAGAGTCTTGCGCGGCCACGGTATTCCGTGCCGCCCTTGCGCGGCCACGGTATTCCGTGGCATTTGTCGCCGCGGCCCCGCTGCCTTACATTGTGGCGATGTACAGATTGTGCTTTCAGCGCGCATTCAGCGCGCGGCATTTCCTGCTGGAAAGCAGCGGACCGGAAAGCATGCCGCACGCGCACGCCTATCGCATCGAGTGGGAATTGCAGGCGCCGGAGCTCGATGCGCACGGCTATCTCGTCGACCTCGTCGAGGTGGAGAAGAGCCTGGGCCGGACGCTCGCACGCTATGAAGGAGCTTTCCTGAACGAGCTTGCGGAGTTCAAGGGCAGCAACCCGTCCCTGGAGCGCTTCGTGCGGATACTCTGGGAACGCCTCTCCACGGACCTTTCCGCGCGGACGTCATGCGCGGTCAGGCTCTGGGAGAACGATTCCGCGTGGGCTGGCTACGAAGCGCCGGCTCACGCGCGCGGTTGAGGCAGGCAATGCGCGTCGGGCTTGTCATTTACGGCAGTATTGACACCGTTTCCGGAGGATTCCTGTACGACCGCATGCTCGTGGACTGCCTGCGCAGGCACGGCGACACGGTGGACGTCATTTCGCTTCCCTGGGTCGATTATCCGGAAGCGCACGGTCATCATCACGATGTGCGCATCCGCGAGGCGCTTCTCTCCTGGAAGGGCGACCTGCTGCTCGAAGACGAGCTTGCCCACGCTTCACTGGCATCGCTCAATGGCGAGCTGCGCGCAAAAACCGGCGTGCCGCTCGTCGCCATCGTTCATCACCTCCGGGCCTCCGAGGGCCACCCGTGGCTCCGCAGCCGCGGGCACGTCGCGGTGGAGCGGGCATACCTTCGGAGCGTCGATGCATTCATCTTCAACTCCGCGACCACGCGCCGCACGGTCGAATCGCTGCGCGGGACCGAGGCGCCGAGCGTTATCGCGCGGCCGGGCGGGGACAGGCTCGGGCCGGGACCCTCGGAGGAGGAGATCGCGCTCCGGAGCGCGGAGCACGGGCCTCTGCGGGTTCTCTTCGTCGGGAATATCATCCCGCGCAAGGGCCTGCATACCCTTGTCCCCGCGCTGGGGATGCTCCCCGCGGACCGGTGGCGTCTTTCCATCGCCGGTTCGCGGGACGTCGATCCGCTGTATACGGCGTTCGTCGAGACGTCGATCAGGACGCATCAGGTGGAGAGGAATGTTCAATGGACGGGTGCCCTGGGCGATGAGGAGCTCGCGCAGGCGCTGCGCACGCACCAGGTGCTCGTCGTGCCCAGCCGCTA
>PMDT01000251.1 GCA_003154555.1 Spirochaetaceae bacterium | reverse complement strand
CAGAACTTCGGCAGATCGGTGCCCATGTGGTTCTTTGGAAACACCCCGACTGGAAAACTGATACGGAAGGCCGTCGCAGATAAGTTTGCGCGCACAATCACGCTCACGGACTCCGGCTTCAGCGCCGCCGATCTCAGCACGGTTCCGGACAAGGAAATCCATCTCGATATCGAGAACGAGAACGTAAACAACTCACATGTGGATTCAACCGGCGTGTCCGGCGCAATCGCCATCGACAAGTGCAAGGTCGACATCGTGGGCACGGCGAATGGGCTTTCGTCCAGCCATCCGCCGACATCCGTCGATCTCACGCAGGGAGATGCCGATGTCTCTGTCACGGTGACCAATTTCAAGGACACGAATATGGACCCCAACGTAACGGTTAACGGCGCCAGGATCGGTTTGAAATTCAAATCGACCGGCAACGCGACAATCTCGTCGACAGTCGCCCCAACGGACCTCACGTGGGACATCTCGGCAAGCATGAAGGCAGGCATTTCCGTTACCGACACCTCATCGAACGCGTACAGTGGAAAATACATCCTTGAGCTGAGCTACTACGACAACGGAACCCTCACTTCGGCAGATCTCAGCAGCTCGGATCCGTATGCCGCGATCAACAAGATCACCTTCAGTCTCTCGATCAAGAGCTATGACAACGGCAATAACCTGCTGAACTCATGGACATTCGATCAGAGCGATCTGCAGGATCTGCTGGAAGGGAACACCCCGTCCTGAGGTCCGCCAGTCTCCGGTATTTGAAAAGGCCGCGCCTGAAGCGCGGCCTTTTTCAGTGAGACGCCGTCTCCCGCGCTCGCAGGATCAGAAGATCGACGTCCAGGTGCTCGAGACGAGGACGGAGATATCGTCGATGTACCAGACCTCGGCGGTGACACCGGTGTTGATCATGTTGAACTTGTACTGCTTGTTCAGGCCGCCTCCATAGCTGATAGTCGCCAGAACATCTGTCGGGTCACTGATGTTGAGGGCCGATGTGTCGACGCTGAATGGCTCATCCGTCGTAGCGAAGTGGGTGTCCCAGTATGTCGGCGTGGCGGCAGCCTGGTACGCCGCGATCGACGAATTGAGATTCTTGTACGTGTCGGTCCTGTCACCATTCAGGCTCGTAACGAAATCGCTGATGCGGGTCGCAATGCTCACGGGTGTTTCCGTCAGGCAGCTCAGGAACACCAGGGCGACTGCCGCAAGCGCGGCAAAGCCGCCGATCCTCATCCATTTCCTCATCCCTGTCCTCCTCATATATCCACGGCAACCAGTTGGGGTGCGATAGATTTCTCGAATGATGCAAGAAGAGCATCGAAGCGGGACGTGAAGCTCACCCACGTCGGATCGGTCGGCGTGGCAATGGAGCGCGCCTTCAGGATGACGTACAGTCTGCCGGCGACGAATCGCCGCAGGGAAAGGGCGGCAAGCGCATAGAAACGCACGTTGAGCTCCAGGTAGCCTGCCTGCAGGGCGAGCGGCGTCACGACGTCCTGTTCATATTTCTGCGCCGCATCGGCGCCCTGCTCGTTGAAGATCTGCGTGCGTTTCTGTCTTTCCGCGTCCAGGCGCTGGCGGTACTCCTGGTAGGATGCGGCATAGTCGCCGACATTCTTGATGTAGTCCGCCATCGCCGTCTCCACACTCCCCAGAGCGGCCAAGGGATCGGCGAGCATCGCGGCCAGCTTGTCCGCGTTCCAGGTACGGTAATCCTGCTGGTCGCTGTGCACGGCGAATGTTCCGCCCGGCGGCTGGCCGAGCGGCACTTCCACTCCCTGCCCTGCATCCAGCGCCACCGTCTGTCCACCCGCTTCGACCGAGACCTCCCCCGAATCCACGGTGAACAGTGTCGAGCCGTCCGCGCCGGCGAAGACGGTGAAATCGGTGCCGCGGACTCCGGCCAGGGCGCCATTCGTGCGCACCTGCGGCTCGGTTCCGGTCAGCTTGTTGTAGTGGAACTTGATGGAGCCAAGGGTCACCGACAGGACGGACGTGGACTGGTTGCCCTGCGCCTTTTCCATGAGCGTGAAGACCGTATTGCGCGCGATCTTGATGGTGACGCCCTTCTGGTCCAGCTCCGCCTGACCGTCTCCGCCGGTCTTCAGCGTGTCACCGGTATTCAGGACGGCCCCGATTTCTGCGTCTTTCTGCGTGCCGTTCTTGAGCCGCACGCTCGCGTCCCCTTCCGTATAGGTGACGTCCGCGGGAACGGCCCCGACGGAGAGGGCTGCAGCAAGGAAGAATGCCGCCGAGGCAGTCAGTCTTTTCATCTCAGAAGGGCCCCTTGAACCCGATGATCTTCCACGTAAACCAGTCGCTTTTCACCAGGAGGAGCACGTGCGTCCCTGAGGCCGTGTTGAGCTCTAGGATGCGGGAGCCGCTCTTCACGTAACGGGAGAAAAAGGCCTTCACCTCCATCGTGTCGGCGAACTTCTGGTAGCTCTGGGGGCTCACCGCGGCCCCGGCATCCAGGGTCGCCCCATCNNGGGATCAGGACGATCTCACCGTCGAGCAGGAATGGCGTGACGCTGCGGGCGGCGAGCGCCGGGGCATTGGCAGCCTTGATCTCTCCGGTCACCTGTCGGACCGCTCCCTGGTCGCCCCATCGCTGGAAGGTCGCACAGGAGGAGAGGGAAAGAGCCACCGCACACGCCAGGACCGGCACGACACGCCGCAGCAGGTGCTTCTGCATTCCCCAATTATGCACGCGGGGGAACCAGGAAATCAAGTCTTTGGCATGGCTTGCTTTACCAGCGCTGGTGCACGTCCTCCCGGATGAGCCGGTCGTAGATGTCCCGCACCTGCTTCATGACGCCCCGAGACAGCCGCGGAGTGGCCGCCGCGCCGCAATTATCGGCAACCTGGGCGGGGTTTTTCGCCCCGGGAATTGCACAGGAAACCGCGTCGTGCATGAGGATCCAGCGCAGCGCGAATTGCGGCATCGTGACGCCGCGCGGAAGGATCTGGCGTATCTCCTCCACCGCCTGCAGCCCGCGCGCGAAGTCGACGCCCGCGAATGTCTCCCCGCGGTCGAATGACTGGCCTTTGCGGTTGAACGCGCGGTGGTCGTCCGAGGAGAAACGCGTTGCGCGGGACATCTTTCCGCTGAGCAGCCCACTGGCAAGAGGCACGCGGACGATGATTCCGATCCATCGCGACTTCGCCTCCCGGAAGAAAAGATCGGCGGGGCGCTGGCGGAAGATGTTGAAGATGATCTGCACCGTTTTCACACCGGGGTATTCAATGGCTTTCAGCGCCTCTTCCACCTTCTCCACGCTCACCCCGTAGTTCTTGAGCTTTCCCGCGCTCACCATGCGGTCCAGGCCTTCGAAGACCTCGGGTGTGTAGAAGACGGGGGTCGGGGGGCAGTGGAGCTGGAGCAGATCGAGTGAATCCACCTTCAGGTTCTTGAGGCTGTCCTCCACGAACTTCCTGAGGGCAACGGGGGTGTACTTCTCCGCCACGTGCGGCGTAAGCTTCCGCCCCGCCTTTGTCGCCACGTAGATCTTTTCCGAGCGGTCGCGCAGGAGCTGCCCGATGAGCTTTTCGCTGCGGCCGTTCCCGTAGACGTCGGCCGTGTCGAAGAAGTTGACGCCCAGGTCCACCGCCTTGTTCAGGGCCGCCATCGACTCCCGGTCATCCACCGGACCCCAGCTCGCGCCGATTGCCCACGCGCCAAAGCTCACCTCGGAGACTTTCATTCCCGTGCGACCCAGCAGACGGTAGTTCATGGTTTACTCCGGTAAGAGAAGATTCTCCAGCCCCGCTGTAAGCATGACGGCGGGGATCGCCAGTCCGATGGCCGCGTGGGCGACGCCCAGCCCGATCATCATGTCATGGTCGCCTCGGCTCACCGCGTCGGTCGTGAGGAACCCGAGTACAATCTGCGCGACCATGAGGCCTGCATGCGTGAAAAAGGCATAGCGGTGGATGTCGTGCTTCGTGAGCTTCCCCGGCTGCCCCTTCGTAAACATGGACATACCCGTGAGCGCATCGCCGAGATACAGGGTCTCCCCGCTGATGACAAGCCCGACGTGCCACCAGCGCATCGCGGAGTCGGCGTTCCAGACATTCACGATCTCCGCCGAGCGCACGGCGGGATTCCCCGTGTCCTCGTCCCAGCCGATCAGGTCGCGATATTGGTGTGCGGGCACGATCATATCGTAGATGTGGATGGCCCCGAGAATGCCGGCACCGAGGAAGAGCGCAGTGGAAGTGAAACCCGTCACCTCGTGGAAGGCCACCTTGCTGGGAAAGAAAAGGAAGCTCTGGGATGGCGCTGGCGCCGCAGCCGCGGCGCCAGGCGCCCCTTCCGCCGCGGGAACGGAGATCGTGAGGTCCGTGGACGGCGCGCCTGCGGCGATCCAGCCCTTGATGAATGCCTTTTCATCGGCGGTGAGCTTGTCGCCCGACTGCGGCATCTCGTCGCTCGTGATCTTCTGATAGATGATGCTCGTGTCCGGCGACCCGGGAATGATGTGACCGCCGGCGACAATGGTATCGTAGGAGCCGGTCCAGTCGTGACAGGCGGAGCAGCTTCTCACGAAAATCGCCTGCACCGTGGCAAATCCCTTGTTGCCCGGCATTGCCGTTGCAGTCTGTGCGAAGACCGCCGAGGGAACCGCCAGCGCTGCAAGGCCCACGAGCGCCATGAAGAACGTTCTCCCGCTACCTTTATATGTCATGAATCGGAGAATATCATGGAATGCCCGGAAATCAAGGTCCCAGAGCGCACCCGGCGGCGGTCAGCCCTCCTCGATGCCGGCGCCGGGCGGACACCCCCCGCGTTCTGTTCTCTGCCCTGGATCCCGCTCATCACGATCGTCTCCGCGCGATCTGCATCGACGGCAGCCCCTTGCCGTGGGGCGGTGAGGTGATCACGAGCGAGTCAACGAATGAATCGAGCGGCACCGTGATGCCGTCCCAGCACTTGCAGGCAAGGACCGATGACAGGATGCGCTTCACACCGCGCGCGCGGGCGACCGCGGCGTCCATCTCGGCGATCTTCGATCGGGCGAACTGCAGCCATTCCTTCGGCAGCCGGCCCTGTGTTTCCCAGGCGGCGATCAGCGTATGGATTTCCCGTATCGTGAAACCCACTTCTTTTGTCGCCCGGATCAGCGCCAGTCTCTTGAGAGTGTCAGCACCGTAGGTGCGGCGCCCGTTGACCCGGGCGGCAGGAGGCAGCAGGCCGATGCCCTCGTAGTAGCGGATCGTGGAGGCTTCCACACCCACGCGCCGCGCGATCTCGCCAATGGAGACACCCATAAAAACTCCTTGACTTCAAGTTAACTTCAACTTGTAGAGTCTATCACGTTCCCGTGCCGCAGGGCAGACCCTGCGCAGCCGTGGAAGAATCAAGGAGGAGACAAAGATGACGAGCGCCGCAGGACTGCCATGGGTGCAACGGGTGAAGGAAACCCCCGTCGGGGAGGTTCCGATTGTCCGCACGCGTCTTGAGCTTCGCGACCGGCTGCAGAACTTCCTTGTGAGGCTGGGGATCAACCGCGAAAGGTACGCGGTGCCGCCCGGTCTCTATGGCATCGGGGATCCCGACGCCGATTCCCCGGTCCTCGTGACGTCGAACTACAAGCTCACGCTCGATGCACTGCGCAAGGAGCTTGCGGCCGTCACCTGCTGGCTGCTCGTCCTGGACACGCACGGCATCAATGTCTGGTGTGCCGCCGGAAAAAGGACATTCAGCACGACGGAGATCGTTGGGCGCCTGGAAGCGACGCGCCTGGAGGCGCTGGTGCGGCATCGCACGCTTGTCCTCCCGCAGTTGGGCGCGTCAGGTGTTGCCGCGCACCTCGTGCACAAAACAACGGGTTTTCGCGTCGTCTACGGCCCGGTCCGGGCACGCGACATCCCTGCGTTTTTCCACAACAAGATGAAGAAAGACCGGGACATGCGCACGGTGCGCTTCCCGCTGCGGGACAGGCTTGTCCTCATCCCGCTTGAGCTCGTCCTGGCCCTGCTCGTGCTCGTGGCGGGTTTCCTTCTGGTCGCCGCCGCCGACTGGATCCTCCACGGGATCCTGGATTTCGGCACGGCATTCCGCGATTTCGTTCCCTTCCTTGGGGCCGTGCTCGCCGGTTGCGTGCTCGTCCCCGTCCTGCTGCCTTTGATCCCGGTCCGCTCATTTGCGCTCAAGGGGCTGATCGTCGGCATTCTGCTCGCCGCCCTCATCGAATGGGCGTATTCGCCCTCGCTCGTGGACGGCATTGCGACGACGGTCCTCATCCTCTCGACCAGCTCGCTCTTTGCCCTTTTCTTCACCGGTTCCACGACATTCACCTCTGTCTCGGGTGTCCGGCGGGAAGTGCGCATCGCCTTTCCCGTGCTCATCCCCCTTCTTGTCGCGAGTATCCTCGTGGGACTTATTTCAAAACTGGTCGCACTGCACCACATCTCTTAGGAGGATGCAATGAAGATGCGCTATCTGAGGAATACAGTGAGCCTTTCCATCGACCGGGAGTCATGCATCGGTTGCGAGATGTGCATCGCGGTGTGCCCGCACGACGTGTTCCTGATGGAGGCGAAGAAAGTCACGATCATCGACCGGGACGCATGCATGGAGTGTGGAGCCTGCGCGCGCAATTGTCCGGTGGATGCCATCCGCGTGGAGTCCGGCACGGGCGGGGTCATTCCCGTGCTGGAGGAAATGATGAAGAAAGGGAAGGCCGATTGAGCGGCGCCCACGCGCCTTTGCAACGGGAGCCTTCTATTTTCCGGCGACGGCACCCACCGCTTTTGCGGCGTTCGGTCCGGCAATTGCCGTACGCCTCCGCGCTTCGAACAGCCTCTGCAGGATGCAGAAGACGAATACAAGGAATCCGATCACGATCCGCGTCCACCAGGCGTTGAGCGTACCTTGAAAGACGACCAGCACCTGGATGATCCCATAGACCAGGACGCCGAGGAGCGATC
>PMDT01000215.1 GCA_003154555.1 Spirochaetaceae bacterium | reverse complement strand
ACCCGCGCCTTGAGAACGATCATGGTGTTGCCCGAGCCGTACGACGAGAGCAGGATCGTCCTGCCGATGATGCCGTCACCCAGCGCGCGATAACGGTCCGCCAGCAGGAAGGCGAGCGACGCGGTGAGCGACGCGGTGTAGAGATTGCCGATCTGCGCAAGCGGATCGATGCCCGCGGCAAAGCTCTTCTCCTTGAGGATACCGGCGGTGCGCGCCTGGTCGAAACCGAGCACCTTTTCGAAGAGCTTCTCCATGGCGCTCTCCGGCATGTTGCGGAATGGCGTATGGAGCACGTAGTAGTCCGTGCCCAGCAGCGCCTGGTCGGGCTTTTCCCCGGTGCGCGCGCAGGAGTCAAGGAACGCGCCGATGAGGCTTTCCCAGTAGCATCGCATCGAGTAGCTTCCGTTCACGCGCGCGATATTTGCCCCCAGCGGGCGGAAGAAATCATCCACGTCGGCCGAATAATATCCAACGCTTCCCATGTCGAGCTCGAGAAGGCGCGGGGCGGTCTGCACGTGCAGAGCGACTGCCCCGGCGCCCTGCGTGATCTCCGCGGTGGATTCCGTCTCGTAACGGGCGATATCGGAGCTGATCACCAGCCCCGCGTCGCCCGGCGTGCCGGATGTGAGCAGCAGCGCGGCCGTTGCAAGGAGCGCCATGGTGCTGCCGGCGCACGCGTGCTGGACCTGGAAGCTGCTGAGGCTGCTGGGAAGCGCGAGACCTGCCCTCTGCAGCATGCCCTGCACGTACGCGGACAGGGGCTTCGAATGGTCGACGCCGGTTTCGGTGCCCACGGCGAGGTGGCGGATATCCTTCAGGTCGATGCCGGGGTCCGCGGTGAGCAGGCGCCAGGCCGCGGTTGCCGCGAGGGTGGCGCTGTCCTCCCAGATCTCGGGAAACCGGATGGCCTTCTGACCGGTGACGCGGCAGGCCCGTTCGAGATGCCGGTCCATCCGCGGGTTCGATTTCACGCGCCTGTCCACGAGTGTGTCAAGATCAATCGTCGGTGCCGGGATATAGATGCCGATATCGCTGATGCCGACCGTTTTCGGAGACTGGGTCATTCACGCCCTCCATGCGTTTCTGCGCAATCCATTCTCAGTCTATCACAGGAAAAAGTTACCACGTTGTCTGTCAGGAGTCTAATGGGCACGGAGAAATGTTGCCGGAATATTTCGACACGCATTTGAAATTGGGTCCTTTCGGGGCTCGCCACGGGACGCGCAAACGCGGTGAGAGAGCGGACAATCCGGCTCTTTCCGTATTGACCGAAACAACTGAAAACGACCACGCTCCCCCCATGGCGAAGAAAGCGGCCTGCGCGTTCCGGCCTTTCGGCCATCCGGCGCCCCGGTGCCCCGGCGTGCGTGGGCGCGCCACGAGGCGCGCGGAAGGAGCCCTGGCGTGAACGGAATGGCGATCGTGACGGAAGGACTTTCGAAGTATTACGGGCGGCATCGCGGGATCGAGCGCATCGATCTGCGCGTCCCGGAGGGGGAGATCTTCGGGTTCATCGGACCGAATGGCGCAGGAAAGACCACCACCATCAGGACCCTTCTGAACCTGATCTTTCCCACCGCGGGGCGCGCCGAGATCTTCGGCAGGGACATCGTGCGGCACGGGCCCGAGATCCGGCGCTCGATCGGGTACGTTCCCGCCGAGGTGAAGTATTACCCGGGGATGCGCGTGAAGGAGCTCCTGGCCTACTCGGCCGCGCTCAACGGCGCCCCGGACCTTTCGCGCGCCGCGGTGCTCGCGGAAAGGTTGGCGCTGGACACCAACCGTCGCATCGACGAGCTGTCGTCGGGCAACGCGAAGAAGGTGGCACTCGTGCAGAGCATGCTCCACTCACCGCGCCTGCTGATCCTCGACGAGCCCACGAACGGCCTGGACCCGTTGATCCAGAACCGCCTTTCCGAGCTCCTGAGGGAGGAAAATGCCCGCGGTGTCACAGTGTTCTTCTCCAGCCACGTGCTGGGCGAGGTGCAGCGGCTCTGCCGGCGTGTCGCCATTATCAAGGAGGGGAGCATCCTCACGAGCGAAGACGTGGCGACACTCCGGCAGAAGAGGCTCCGCAAGGTCTCCTTCACGACGGCCCGCCCGCCTGTCCCCGCGGACTTCCCGTCGGGCATGGCGCGGGAGCTCATCCGCGAAGGAGACGCCGTCCGCTTCCTCTACGCCGGCGCCTCGAACACCCTGGTGCAGGAGCTGTCCCGATTCGACATCCACCAGCTCCGCATCGAGGAGCCCTCCCTGGAAGAGGTGTTCATGCACTACTACAGCTCCGGCAAGGGAGGCACGGCATGACCCGCGCGCTGTTCGCGAAAGAGCTGAAGCAGTACCGCACTTCATTCCTGGTCTGGAGCCTCACCATCATCGCGCTCATTGCTATGACGATGGCGGCCATGCCGACCATGATGGCGTCGGCGGGGCTGAAGGACCTTCTGAACGCCTACCCGCCGGCATTCCTGCGCGCCTTCTCTTTCGACCTGTCCTCGTTCAGCGACCCGCTGGGCTTCTATGTCGTGTACGCCACGCTCTACGTTGCCCTGCTGGGCAGCGTCTTCAGCATCTCAGTCGCAGCCGGCATCATCCACAAGGAGCAGAGCCTTGGCACGGCCGAGTTTCTGCTGGCAAAGCCCCTGTCGCGGAACCAGATCTTCGGGGCAAAGCTCGCGGCGTATCTCCTGCTCGTCCTGGCGATCAATGTGATCGCCTTCTTCGCTGCCTGGACCAGCCTGCTGGCCTTTTCGCCCGGGCCGTTCCGTCTCGGCGCGCTTGTCATCGTCTCCACCTATTGTCTTCTCCTTTCCCTGGCGATGGGGGGCATCGGCCTCCTCACCTCCCTCACGGTGAAGCGCATGCGGTCCCTCATCGGGCCGGCGATCGGCATCGTCCTGGGCTTCTACCTGTGGGACACGATTACCAAGATCGCGTCGCAGTACGAGGCGTGGGGCTGGCTGAGCCCGTTCAAGTGGGTCGATGTGAAAGTGACGGTGCCGGACTACGGTTTTGCATGGTGGAGGCTCGTGCTGTTTACGGCCCTGATCGTCGGCTGCTTCCTGTCGAGTCTCGTCGTCTACCGGAAGAAAGACATTCTCACGTAGAGGCACCAATTCACGATGAGCCCGCGACGGCTTGACAAGCGGTGCGGGCGCCGCTACGATTTCTGGCAATCGCATGCGACTTTTCATCACGGGAGCAACTGGGTTTGCCGGAAACGCCTTGCTCGACCTGCTCCCGGCGTCGATCCAGCCCGAACGTGTGACGCTTTTCGTGCTTCCCGGTGACACGGGGAGGCAGCGGGTCCTTGCCCGGCAGATTCCCGGGCTGTGCGTCGTCGAAGGCGACATCACGGATGCCGCCCAGGTACGCCGTGCTCTTACCGGCCACACGCATGTCATCCATCTCGCCGGCCTGATCTCCTACTGGAGGCGCGATCGCGACCGCCTGGATCGTGTCAATCGTTGTGGCGTGGACAACGTCGTGCAGGGATGCCTTGCCGCCGGCGTCCGGCGACTCGTCCATATTTCTTCCGTGGGCGCTGTCGGATTTCACAAGGACGGTGCCCTGGCGGATGAGACGACCCCGTTCAACTGGCCCCGGAGCTTCTATTACATGACGACAAAGCACGCCGGCCAGCAGGTCGTGGAGACGGCCGCCAGGGAAAAAGGCCTCGACGCGGTCATCCTGAACCCGGCCTCGCTGATGGGTCCGGGGGACCCCGACCCCGGTACCGCGCACAACCAGCTCTACAAGAACATTTCATCGGGACCGTTTTTCGGCTGTTTCTCCGGAGGTCTCGCTGTTACAGACGTGCGCGACCTTGCCGCCATCGCGCTGAAAGCGCTGTCGGAGGGGCATCCGGGCGAATGCTACCTCGTGATCGGATCGAATGTCTCCTACGTCGAGGTGGTCAGGCGGATCGGTGCGTGCATGGACGGGAAGGTCTTCCCCTTCCGCATTCCCCCGGCCCTTCTCACCGCGGCGGGCGGCATCATGGAGCTCGCAAGCGATCTCACGGGACGCAAACCACTTCTCACTGCGTCGTACGGGAGGCTCAGCGGATGGCGGGGATTCTACTCCAACAAGAAAAGTATGCGTGCGTTCCGTCACACCTATCTCCCGCTGGAGAAGACCATCGCGGACGGGTGCGCCTCGTACCTGCGCGCCCATGCCACGCCACGGCCCGGCCGCTGAGCGGCGGCCACGGGAGAATGCCATGCGGTCAGTCCTGATCACCGGCGCCAACGGCTTCATCGGGTCCCATCTCTGCGA
>PMDT01000178.1 GCA_003154555.1 Spirochaetaceae bacterium | reverse complement strand
CGCGCTCCTCGAGCTCTTTCACGAGGCAGGCTCTCTCTTGTTGATGTCATTCATGACACGCACCGGTCCGTCGACGGAGAGATGGAGGACCGACCGCGCCGCCCGATCGACAGCGTCGCCGATGAGCTGCTCGTCCGCGCTCTTCGGTTCGCCGAGGACGTGGGCGATGACCTGGCCCTTGTGCTCGGGCCGGCCGATGCCGACGGAAATCCGCATGAAGGCTTCCGTGCCGATGGCACTGATGATCGACTGGAGACCCTTCTGACCGCCGGATGAGCCCTTGAGCTTGAAGCGCAGATTGCCCGGCGAGAGATCCAGGGAATCGCAGATGACGAGGAGGGACTGCGGCTCGGTGCCCGTTTCGCGCAGCGCCTCCCGAACGGCCCGGCCCGATTCGTTCATGTACGTGAGCGGCTTCACGAGGTACAGGGGGATGCCTTCGTGCATCCCCTTCCCGATCGAGTAGGAATGAAAGAGCTTCTTTTTGAACGGGACGCCCAGCATGCCGGCAAGGGCGTCCACGACCATGAACCCGACATTGTGCCGGGTGCCCGCATAGCGCGCGCCCGGATTGCCGAGCCCGACCACCATGAGGGCCAGGAATTACTCCTCTTTTTCCTCGGTTTCTTCGGTCTTCTCCGCGCCCTCGGCAGCCTCTTCTCCCTCGGCGGGAACCTCTCCCTCCACGACGGCGGGAGCGACTTCCTCTTCGGCCTTGCGGTGGGCGACGAGGCATACGACCTGGTCAGGCGCCTGGAGCGCCCGCACCCCTTCGGGGAGCACGAGATTGTTCACGTGCAGCGCGCGGTCGAGCCCGAGCTCGTTGATATCGAGCGTGATCTCCTCCGGCAGGTCCTTGGGGAGGCACTCCACGTCCAGCTGGTGGAGGAGACTCTCCAGGATGCCCCCCTCCTTCACGCCGATCGGGTTGCCGATGAGCCGGATGGGAACGCGTGTGCGAAGAGCCTTGCCCTTTTCGAACTCGTAGAAATCGACGTGCAGGATCTGGCCGGTGAGGTTGTCCTTCTGGTAGTCCTTCACCAGGACCTCGTGGACCCCGCTTGCCGTATGAAGCTCGACGATCGTGTTTTCCGTGATTCTACGGAACGCGTTGCGGAACTCGCGCGCATCCACGGTGATCGCTGTGGGTGTCGTATGTCCGTAGATGACGGCCGGGATCTTGCCGGCGGACCGGAGCCTTCCGGCGACGCCCTTGCCCTCTCCCTTGCGTATCTCGACATTCAGCTTCTTTGCTTCCATCTTCAGAAACTCCTTGCTGTGTATTATCCGTTCCCGGGCTTATCGTTGTCATCTGGGACGGCAGGATTCGAACCTGCGATTGCCGGATCCAAATTCCGGTGGCTTACCGCTTGCCGACGTCCCACTGAGAGAAAGAGTCGGCTGATAGCTCATGTCCCCGCGCGCGTCATCAGGCCGGAGGCTGCACTCCGTCGCGGGGATCCGACTCTTCCGCGTCCCCGCCGTGCGGGAAATCTTCGTCGTCCTGCCCCGCAATATGCATTTCTCCGGCGCCTTTGTCAAACTCCTCCAGGATGCGGGTCTGGATCCTCCTTCGGAACTCGGAATTGATCGGGTGCGCTATGTCCTTGAATTCACCATCCCGCGTCTTCCTGCTGGGCATCGCCACGAAACGACCGAACTGCCCCATGATGATCTTGAGGTTGTGCACCACGAAGCAGTCGTCAAACGTGATCGTGACATACGCCTTCAGCTTGTTGTCAGATTCGACCCTCTTGATGCGAATGTCCGTAATCTCCATGGGTGGCCTCCCATTGGCGAATCCGCATCCGGGCATAGTAGCAGAGGCCGCGATTCGTCGCAAGGGGGCGCTTATGCCTGACAAGGAATCAGAGCCGGCCGTCGCGGGTGCGATCGATTTGACAGGCCGGTGGCGCTTCCCTATACTCAAGGCGTGCAGCAGGAAATCCTCGAGGTGTTCATCGAGGCCGTCCGCCAGGTGTTCCGCGAGACGGATCTTGTCATTTCCTCCGTCAATCCCAGCCTCGAAGAAGACTCGGACGACCAGATCATCACGAGCGTCTGCGTGACGGGCGACATCAGGGGCATTTTCATGCTCCTGACGGACGCCGTGAGCGCTTCGGCTGTGCTTCGCGCCATGACGGGTACCGTCCGTCTTCCTGTTGCGGGTGCGAAGCTCAACGAGATTCAGCTCGCGGCCCTCGGAGAGCTCGCAAACCAGATCTCCGGGCGCGCAATCACACTCCTTTCAGAACGTCAGCTCACCTGTGATATCACGCCACCCGCGATTGTGGCTGCCAAAAAGCTCCAAAGCTGCGTCCCCGACGTTACAGAACCGCTGCGACAGACCATTCGGGGCCCATTTGGACGACTCACGCTCTTTCTCGGCCTGCAAGCTTGAAATCACCGGATCGTCCGATTCAAAAAACTAGTTGACAAGCGGCAAAATCTGGACATAGATTCAGTTTGATTTCACACTTTCACGCTGAGGCAGGATGGCAATGCTGATAATCAACGAAAACGGTGATGAGGATTTTGAGAGGCCGCTCGCGCGCATTTTCGATATGAGTGCGGCGGGGAGCGCCCATCATTCCCTCGGTTTCTCCCTGGCCAAGGGCAAGGGCAAGGGCGGGGAGGAGAATACGGAAGGCGGCGACAACCAGGAAGACGTGGGTGACGACTTCGACGACTATGAGGATGACCTCGAGGAAGACTACGACGAGGAAGAGATAAGCGAAGAGGAAGAAGAGTTCGACGACGACATGGATGAAGACTTCGAAGAGGACGAGGAAGAAGAGGAAGAAGANNAAGAGGAAGAGGAGGAGGAAGAAGATGAGGAAGAGGAGGAGGAAGAGGACGAAGATGAAGATGAGGAAGACTATCTTGACGAGGATGAGTTCGACGTCGACGAAGATCTCGACTACGAAGATTTCGACCAGTAAGAAACCCGCTCCGCTTTAAACCAGAGTTTTTCCAGATCGTAGAAGTCCCGCTGTTCTTTTTCCATCAGGTGAATGACGAAATCCCCGCAATCAAGCAGAATCCAGCCCTTTTCCGGTCTCGACTTGTGCGGATGCAGCGGATGGATGCCTTTCTCGTGGAAGAATGCCGTGAGCTCCCTCAGAAGACCAAGGACATGGGCGCTGCTGTGCGCAGTGGAGATGATGAAGTAGTCCGCGAAGCCCGATACCTCGCTGATATCAAGCACGACGGTATCATCACCCTTGTGATCGGCAATCAGCCGGGCGGCCTCCATGGCCGTCTCCCTGCTACTTGACGTAGCGGCCATCGAAGTCCTTCCCGAGAATCACGGTGACATCCACGGCCTGGTCCAGGTTCGGATCGGGCTTGGAGAATATCCGCGTACAATGGATGATATCGGCGACTTTTTTCGCGGTGTCCAGCGACCCTTTCCTGTCCAGGACGACGGTATTGGCATACTGGTCATTGTCGGCGTTGTTCGGCGCCATGACCTCCATGTCGTAGCTCTGGAACACGTCGCGCGCGCGGTTTGCCAGGCCCACAGTCTTCGTTCCGTTGAGGACCTCCACGGTGATGGAAAGAGCGTCCGGCGGAACGAACTCGTTGGAGGCATTTGCCGAGATGGCGAGCTTCACGGACTGCTTCAACAGGTCGCCCTCCTGGTGCGGAAACAGGAGCTCGCGGCCGTCCACCGTTGTGCGCGTGGTGCCCAGGACCCGCTGCAGCACCATTCGCTCGGAGTCGAAGCGGCCCAGCTCGGCGACGAAAGACGACAGGGCACGCCCCGGCAGGCTCGTGTGCAGGAGGGAGCGCAGCATGCGGGACGGGCCGCGCTGCTGCAGGAACGCGTTGTTTTCTCCCAGCGCTTTCAGGGTCGCCTGGAGGAACTTCTGCCGCCTGCCGATCATGTCGGCATCGGTTTCCAGCGGATCCTCATAGGTGATGAAGTCGCGGGCCTTGTCGCCATCCAGGGTGACGCTGCCGGACGGCAGAAGCACGCGGTGTCCCTGCAGAGTGAGATCGACCGCATTCGGGATGAACACGTCGACGCCCCCCAGGAGATCGACCAGCCTGCCCGTATCATCGAGACTGACGTCGATGACCGCGTTCAGCGTGACCCCGAGCAGCTCTTCGATCTTCTGTTTCAGCGGATCCCGGCTTGCCCGTCGATACAACATGTCGATGCCTTCCATCTTGTTGATGGAAGCGATGACACTTCCGAGATTCGGCGGGATGTAGAACAGCGACCCCTTGCGGGTCGCAGAGTTGTAGAAGAAGGTCTCGAAGAAGAGCGCCTTGTCACCGGTCGAGAAGATGAAGAGCGTGTTCAGCGGCTGCTTCTTCTTCAGGGCATCCGTGATCGAATCCACGCGCAGCTGGAGCACCGCGTACGTGGCGGTCCCGAGAACGATCACGACGATCACGATGAGGAGAAGGATGCTCCTGTCGGTCCTGCGGCTTCTGCGTTCAAGCATGGGCGGCCAGCTCCTCGTGCAGGGAGAGGGAGTCGGGGCTGAGCGCCTGCCTGGCCTGCCGCACGAAATGCATCTTGCGCTCCAGCACGGCGAGCACCATTTCGTCGAGACTGAGCGCGATGGTGCGCCGGCGGAACTCCGGGGAGACGAGCTCCCGGGTGGGCTCCAGGAAATCCGCGGCGAAAACGATCTTCGAGATCATGCCCATGGATCCCCGGCCGGTCACGTGGTCGCGAATGGCCTGGAGGGTCTCGGGGTCGGAGTACCCGGTGTGCTTCAACAATATTGCGGCGGCGGCCCTTCCGTGGAGGAGCATCGGGCTGTCTTTCTCCCAGTCGCGCACCGGCTGGCCGTCCGTCTCCGCGAGCAGGAGAATTTCGGCCACGTCGAGCTCGCGGGCGAGGTCATGCGCCATGCCGCCGATATACCCCTTTTCCTCGTCCCCGTGAAAGCGGTCGCAGAGCTCGCTCGCCAGGCGCGCCACCTCGCGCGAATGGCCGATGCGCGGCCGCGTGAGGGTTGCCTCCACAAGGGCCGAGGCCCGTGACCGCCAGAGATTCCTGTCATCCATAGAGCGTCTTGTCCCTTATATAGTCGAGGACCGCATCGGGCAGGAGATAGCGCACCGAGCGACCCTCGCCGATCCGCCTGCGGATCTCCGACGAGGAGATGGGGAGGACGGTATTCATGACGGTCCTGTGCGGATGAGCGAGCGGCACGGGTCCGGCCAGGATTCTCCTGGCGACGATGAGGTCGACGATGCGGACGAGCTCGTCGACGTCCTTCCACGTGGGGAACCCCGCCACCAGATCGTCGCCGATCACGAAGCCCGGCTTTCCCTCGATACCGTAGCGGGGAATGAGGCTGGTGACCGTGTCGATGGAGTAGGACGGGCCGCCGCGCTCGATCTCCCCTTCATCCACGATGAAGCGTGCGTTGCCCGCGATTGCGCGGCGCAGCATTTCCAGGCGATGCGGTGCAGGGAGCACCGGGGAGGGGTCCTTGTGGACGGGCTGATTCGACGGAACGAAGATGGCCGTGTCGTAGCCGAACGCGGACCGGACCTCCTCCGCGATGAAGAGGTGGCCGTTGTGCACAGGGTTGAAGGTTCCCCCGAGAACCACCGCCTTCATCCCGCCTCTCCCGCCGGCGCGGCGGACCTGCTCACGAGCTCGCGGATGCGCGACAGGAGTGCCGGCACGCCTTCGCGCGAGTACGACGAGATGCCGACCACGGTCTCCCCGGGGAACGCTGCCGTCAGGGCATCGATGCCCGCGGCGGCGTCAGGGAGATCAAGCTTCGTGCCGACGAGGATGCGCGGCCGATCGGCGAGCGAGCCCGCATAGGTCGCGAGCTCCGCCTCGAGAAGCCGCACGGTTCCGGGACAGTCCGCGGAGGACAGGTCCACGAGGAACAGCAGGGCAGCGCAGCGCTCGATATGGCGCAGGA
>PMDT01000012.1 GCA_003154555.1 Spirochaetaceae bacterium | reverse complement strand
GCCGCCCGACGTGGAAGAGCCGCTCTTTTATCGCAGAGGCGAAGAGCGTGCGAGCGACGGGCCGACCTTCCGGATCCGTGTTGGCGCAAATGAAACCGGGCGGCTTGTGCAGGGCGATATAGACCTGCGTGCGTGCGGGCGTGACCTTCCGCTTGTCCATGGTGACGCGGTCTTCTGCCGTGACCTTCTCACCCAGCCGCGTCACGGTCTGGCCGTTCACCTGGACCCTGCCCTCCGTGATGAACACCTCGCAGGCGCGACGCGAGCCGACCCCGCAGCGGGCGAGATAAAGCTGGAGCCGGATGGGGGCCGATACCGTGCTATTCCCGCTCAAAACGCTCTTTCTCCAGGCCGTCGAGCTTCGGCAGGTCGGAAATCGTTGCAAGGCGGAAAGCCTTGAGGAATTCGCGTGTCGTGCCGTACTGGACCGGCTTTCCCGGCACGTCTTTCTTGCCGACCTCACGGATAAAGCTACGGCTCACGAGAAGCTTGATCATGCCGTCGGCGGAGACGCCGCGGATGNNAGGCGATGATGGCCAGCGTCTCGAGGGCAGCCTTGGAAAGCCTGTTCTCGGCGTTTTTTCCATAGCGTTCGCGCAGCTGCTCCCAGAGTGTTTTTCGGGGGGCGAACGAGTAGCCGCCGCCAATCTCCACGATCTCGATGCCATGGCCGTCCGCTTCCAGGGCGGAGCGGAGAAGCTGGAGCGCCTCCTGTACCGCGTCGGCGGAAAGCCCGGTGATGTCACTGAGCTTCCGTGTCTCCACGGGGTCGTTCTCGAGCAGAAGGACCGCCTCGATGAGCGCTGCCTCCTTAGTGATTTCCATGACCTTCTGATTCCTCCGGCAACGCGCCTGTCGTCTCTTCCTCGAGGCCTTCCGTCTCCGGCCTGAGCGGCGGAGGCGCTGCCTCAGCCCGGCGTGCTCGTATTCTGATATCTCCGAACAGCCTGTTCTGCAAGACCACGATCCGTCTCTCCTTGACGAGCTCGAGCACCGCCCAGAACGAACAGACGATCTCAAGGAGCGTCCGCTTCTTCACAAGATCGGTGAACATGAACTCGTCGTGCTCCTCCAGGAGCTCGGAGATCAGGGTGATCTTCTCATTGACGCTCACTTCCTCGTAGAGATCGATGATCCTCTCCGAAGAAAGATTTGACAGAAGGGACGAAAAGGTCTGGAGGAGGTCCCAGACGCTCACCTGCTCCCAGATGCCTTCGTCGGAGAAGGGCAGGATGCGCTGGCTGCGGGTGCGTTCAATGATCCACTCCACCTCCCCTTCCCTGTCGGCCATCAGGTCGGAAAGCTTGCGGATGCGCTGGTATTCTATGAGCTTGTCCACCAGCTCCTTGCGTGGATCTTCGAACTCGTCGTCGAGGCTCAGCTCGATGGGCAGAAGCATCTTGCTCTTGATGTAGAGGAGCGTCGAGGCCATCAGGTAAAACTCGGTCATCGTGTCCAGGTCGACCTTCGTCGCAAAACCCAGGAATGAGAGGTACTGCTCCGTGATGGAGGCGATGGGAATGTCGTAGATGTTGATGTCCTNNGCGATGGGAATGTCGTAGATGTTGACCTCGGACTTCCGTATCAGGAAAAGCAGAAGATCCAGAGGGCCGTCGAACTGGCCGAGATGAAAATGCTGTTTTTCGGCCGCGCTGGGGTCAGACATCGTTTCGAGGCTTCGCTCCCTTCATGGTGTTCTTGAGGACGACGATGGCGTCAGGTCACGGTTCTCTATTCGACGTGTCAGTATAGTCACCCGAACCGTAAAGGTAAACACCCTCCTCCGCTGCGGCGGTGGCCCGCAGCCCTGCCGCGTCGTCCGCAAGTCTCCTGCCTGTCACGGGATGCACGATAAAGGGATCGAGCTCCAGCAGCGGGATGAGCACGAAAAGCCGTTCCAGGAGGCGCGGGTGCGGGATGATCAGCGTGGAGGTGTCCATGACCAGGTTTCCACAAAGCAGGATGTCCAGGTCCAGGGTGCGCGGGCCCATCCTGATTTCCCGGGACCGGTCCCGCCCGAGCCCCTTTTCGATGGATTGCAGGGCTTCCAGCAGCTTCTGGGGCGGGAGATCTGTGACGAGCTCCCCGACCGCGTTCAGGTACAGGGGCTGCTCGGCGACGTACATCGGCCTGGTTTCATAGATCCGGGACAAGCGCATGAAGGAGCAGAACGACGCCAGACGCCGCCACGCTTCCCGCAGCGTGCCTTCCCTGTCCCCGAGATTGGCGCCGAGCGCCACGTGGTAGCGGCGTCCTGCCGATGACGGCGCTTTGTCCGGGATTGTCAGCTAGAAAAGCTCCTTTCCCGGATCCTCTTCACCCGGGTCTCCATCCGAATCCTCGGAAAGAGGCGCTGTTGGGCGTGTCTTTGAAGGAAGGGGCTGGAGACCGGGCGGGGATGGGGCTTCGATTGAGGGCGACGGGCCGGCCCCTGTTTTCGGAAAGAGCACCTCCCGCACCTTCTTTTCCACTTCTGCGTATACGGCGGGATTTGACTCCAGGAAAAGACGGGCATTCTCAACACCCTGGCCAATACGCTCCTTGCCATAGGAGTACCAGCTCCCGGCCTTTTCAACGAGATTAACCTGGATGGCAGCCTCCAGGAGGCTTCCCACGGCGGAAATGCCTTTTCCGAACATGATGTCCATTTCCGCCTTGCGGAACGGCGGAGCCACCTTGTTC
>PMDT01000219.1 GCA_003154555.1 Spirochaetaceae bacterium | reverse complement strand
CAATAATGAAATAAAATGATTTTTTATGAACACAGACACTGCAAAGGAGGAATCATGAAACTGAACAGATTGTGTGTCGTTGCGCTGATACTCATCGTCGCGGTGAGCGGATGGGCGGGCGGGGGCAAGGAAGCGGCCCCCAAGGGGCTGACGATCGGCTTCACCGTCTGGACGCTCGGCGACGCCTTTTCCGTGGATCTGCAGAACGGCGTGATCAAGGCCGGGGAAAAGGCAGGAGTCAAGGTCCTCGCGTACAACAACGATGGCGGCAAAGAGGTGGACAACACCCGCACGATGATCTCGCAGGGCGTGGACGGCGCCATCATGTGCTACTGGGACCCCAACNNGGAACGCAGGGCGGCGAATACGCGGCCAAGTGGATCAAGGACAACTGGGGCGGTTCCATCGACCTCCTGGTGAACATCAACTCCCCCACCGAGGGCGAGCTCGTCGCGCAGCGCTTCCAGGGCCAGGAAGATGCGCTTCTGAAAGCAACCGGGTATCCCAAGGCCAAAATCGAGTACGCGGACGGCGGCGGCTATGCCGAAGGGGCGCTGAATGTCGCCCGGCCCATTCTTGCGAAGCACCCGGATGCGAAGAAGATCGCCTTCATCGTGGAGAACGATCCCTGCGCCATTGGCATCATCACCGCACTGACCGAGGCGGGAAAGGCCAACAACGCCATCATCGTAACCCAGGGCACGCAGAGCGACACCCGGCCCCTCATCAAGTCCGGCACGTCTCCCGTCAAGGCAGGCGTGGCGTACTTCCCCGAGAACTACGGCGACGNNGTCGCCTACTTCCCCGAGAACTACGGCGACGAGGGCATGGCGAAGCTCGTCGAGATCATCAAGCTCGTGAAGTCCGGCAAGTCCATTGACGACGCCTACGCGGCGGTCATCAAGGACAAGATCGACTTCGCGATGGATACGCAGAAGCTCACCGGGCCGGCCATTTACGTGAAGACAGAGCTGATCACGCCGGCGAACATCGACACATTCTACAAGGTCTCGAAATAGGCAAGCGGGAAACCGGGTCCGGACTCCTCCCCCGCGGGAATGTCCGGACCCGCTCCCTTTTCGAAAGAACCCCATGACAAACACGGTCATCGAGCTCCACGGAATCGTGAAGGACTTTCCCGGCGTCCGGGCCCTGGACCACGTGGACTTCACCCTGCGGAAGGGCGAGGTGCACGCGCTCCTGGGTGAGAACGGCGCGGGAAAATCGACGCTCATCAAGATCCTCACCGGCGTGCATCCCCGCGGCAGCGGCGACATCCGCATCGACGGCACGGCGGTGGACATTGAAAGCCCGCGGAGGGCGCGGGCATTCGGGATCGGCGCCATCTACCAGGAGCAGTATCTCTGCCCCGACCTCAGCGTGGCGGAGAACATCTTTGCCAACCGGCTCCCCCGCTCCGGCATCCTCCGCCGGGTGAGCTGGAGACGCCTCCACCGCATGGCGGAGGAGCTTCTTGCGGCCTGGAATGTCGATTTCAGCGCGCGCGATCGCGCCGGGGACCTGGACGTGCCGCAGCGCCAGATCATCGAGATCATAAAGGCGGTATCGGAAAGCACCCTGAAGGTCCTGATCCTCGACGAGCCCACGGCTGCCCTCAATGACGAGGAAAAAGGCCGGCTCTTCGGGATCATCCGCCAGCTCCGCGAGCGGGGAATCTCGATCATCTACATCTCCCACCGGCTGAACGAGGTCTTCGAGATCAGCGACAGCGTCACCGTCCTGCGTGACGGCAGGAACGTGGGCACCTGCGCGGTGAGCGACACTTCCAAGGCGGAGCTCATCAAGCTTATGATCGGCCGTGACCTGGCGGAGATGTTTCCCAAGCGTGCAATCGCGCACGGGGCCACGATCCTCGAGGTGCGCGGGCTCCGCCGGGGGGCGGTCATCAAGGACGTGAGCCTCTCCCTGCACGTCGGGGAGATACTCGGCGTGTACGGCCTCCTGGGCTCGGGCACGGTGGAGGTGGGCCGCTGCCTTTTCGGGGTGCTCTCACCCGACGCGGGGCAGATCCTCGTGGACGGGAAGCCGGTCTCACTCTCCCAGGTACCGGACGCGGTGGCGGCGGGCATCGGGTTCGTGCCGGAGGACCGCAAGGTCGATGGCATCATCGACCTTCTCAGCGTGCGGCAGAACCTGACACTCGCCGGCATCGGGAGCCTCGGCCGCATGGGTTTCCTCAACAGAAAAACGGAGGAAGCGCGGTCGAGGAGCTGGGTGGAACGGCTTGCCATCAAGACGCCGAGCCTGGAGACGCCCACGGCGTCCCTGAGCGGCGGCAACCAGCAGAAAGTCGTCATCGGCAAGTGGCTGGACTCAAAGTCCCGCATCCTCATCTTGAATGAGCCCACGCACGGCGTGGACGTGGGCGCGAAGGTGGAGATCTATACCATCGTGGAGGACATCTGCGCGGCCGGCGCCGCGGTGCTGATGATTTCCTCAGAAATCCCCGAGCTCACGGCGCTGTGTGACCGGGTGCTGGTCATGTACCAGGGACGCGTGGCGGGCGAGCTCGCCGGGCACGACATCACGCAGGAGAACATCCTGAGTCTGGCGATGCGGGGGGAGAGATGAGCAGCGAAAAGGCTGTCGCCGCGCGACGCGGCCGCGGCATCAGTTTTGAAAACCTGGGGCTCCTCGTGATCCTCGTCCTCCTCCTGGGGGCGTTGTGGATCGCCTATCCGCCCATCCTCGCGCGGGTGAATCTCATCAACATCCTCCTCACCGTTTCCGTGATCGGCATCATCGCGGTGCCCTGGTCCATGCTCTGCCTGAGCGGCGGGCTGGATATCTCGGTGGGCTCCATGATGGGCTTCATCGCAATCCTCGTGAGCATGCTGTATGTCAACGGCATGAACCTGTTCCTATCCATCCTCGTGGGATGCGTCGTTTCCGGCCTCCTGGGCCTCGTGAACGGTGTGCTCATCGAAAAGGCGCGGATCAACTCGATCATCACGACGCTGGGCACGTACAGCATCCTGCGCGGCGCCGCCTACGCGCTCACCGGCGGCCAGGGCATCGTGCTCTCCAGCGGTTCGCTGAAATTCCTCGGTCTGGGCCGCATCTGGATATTCCCCTTCCCCGTCGTGCTGCTGCTGGCGTTCTTCGTGATCGGCTGGCTGGTGTTACGCTACACGCAGCTGGGCCGCAACATCTACGTCGTGGGCGGCAATGAGAAAGCCGCGCGCGTCGTGGGCATCAACGCGACACGCCTGCGCATCGGGCTGTACGTGGTGACGGCGATCTTCGCGGGCTTCGGCGGCCTCATCATCGCCGCCCAGCTCTCCAACGCGCTGCCCAAGATCGGCACCGGTTACGAGTTCGCCGTGATCACGGCCGTGGTGCTGGGCGGCGTGTCCTTGAGCGGCGGCAAGGGAAGGCTGCTCGGCGTCCTGATCGGCATGCTCATCATCGGGGTCCTGCGTTACGGACTGGAGATCACCGGCGTGCACAGCTTCTACCAGACCATCGCGGAAGGGGCGATCCTCCTGATCGCCGTGGCGCTGGACCAGCTGAAGCTGCGAAGGAGCGGCAGGTAACATGAAACGGATCCAGAATCTCAGCCTGCTCATCATCCTCGCTGTTGTCGTGGTGGTCTTCTGGGCTCTCAATCCCGGGTTCCTCTCCCTGGAGAACATCAAGAACATCCTGATCACCGTCTCGGTGATCGGCATCATCTCGGTGCCCATGACCGGTCTCATGATCAGCGGCGGCGTCGATCTTTCGGTCGGCTCCCTGATGGGCTTGTCCGCCTCCTTCTGCGCGCTCCTCCTGAGCCGCGGGGTGGCGGCGGGGCCGGCAATCCTGATCACGCTCCTCCTGGGCGTGGCAGTCGGGGTCGTGAACGGCCTGATCGTCACGAAGATCAAGGTGAACGCGTTCATCGGCACCATCGGCATGCTTTCCATCCTGAACGGCATCGCGCTTGTGATGACCAGCCGCAAGGGACAGACGGCCACCTTCTCGGGCTCCATCGGCATCGCGGACAAGGGCTTCGGCTTCCTCGGCCTCGGCTCGGTCCTCTCCATTCCCATCCAGGTGGTGTTCCTCGCGGTCTTTTTTGCGGTCGGCTACGTCCTTCTCAACCACACCCAGTTCGGTCGGCGTGTCTACGCCGCAGGGGCGGCAGAGAGAGTAGCGATCCTTTCGGGAATCCGCGTGGACAGGACGCGGATCATCCTGTTCATCTTCACGTCGTTTGCCGCGGCATTCGGCGGCATCGTCATGGCATCGCAGTTCCTCGCGGGTCACCCGCGCATCGGCACCGGCTACGAGATGCTCGTGCTCACGGCGGTCATCCTGGGCGGGACGGCGTTCACGGGAGGAACCGGCACCATGCAGGGTGTGCTGATCGCCATCCTCATCATCGGGACGATGCGATACGGCATGGACGTCGTCGGAGTGGGAGACTACTACAAGCA
>PMDT01000019.1:1810-6926 GCA_003154555.1 Spirochaetaceae bacterium | reverse complement strand
TGGCAGCGCGTGCGCGCGAGGAATGTGCGCATGGCAGGCACCAGCCCGATCGTGGAGACCGTGATGCGCGTGGGGCTCAGTCCGAATCCGTAGTCGCCGCAGAGAATGTCCAGGCTGTCAAGGACGTTCTCCAGATTGTCCATCGGCTCGCCCATGCNNTGCAGAAGAGGCAGCCCATCTTGCAGCCGACCTGGACGGAAAGGCACAGGGTGCTGCGCGTCTCCTCGGGGATCCACGCCGCCTCCACGAACCGGGCATTGCCTGCACCAAAAAGGTACTTCTTCGTGCCGTCGGTGGATTCGCTCACCCGCACAGGGGCACGGCGCTGGATGTCGTAGCCTTCCGCGAGCAGGAGGCGCGCCGCGCGCGGGATATTCGTCATCGCGTCGAAGCTCACCGCGTCGCGGGCGTACATCCACTCCGCGATCTGGCGCGCGGCATACGGCGGCAGCCGGACCGCCTCCGCGATCCCGCCGAGCTGGACCAGCGTACGGCCGTAAAGGTTCTCCTTCATTCCTGCCTCAGAAGTAAATCTCGGAAACCACCTGCGTGAAAGACACACCGCGATTGATGAGGATGTCGCGCGCATCCACCACCATGCCGCTGTTTCCGCAGAGCAGGTAGCGGTCACTTTCCGGCAGGGGCCGTTCACGCAGCCACTCGGTGGGACGGCCCGCGAACACGCCCGCCGCGTTTTCCCGCGTGCAGCAGGGGATGTAGCGATTTCCCATGAGTGCTGCAAAATAGTCACGGTCAAAGAGCCCCGCGATGCTGCGGCTGCCGTGGAGGAGGAGCTTGCCGTCGACCTTGCCCGATCGGGCCATGGAAACGAATGGCGCGACGCCGGTCCCGGTTGCGATCCAGGTGGACGGCCCGGTGGAATCGCGGAAAGCGCCAAAGGGAAGCGAGCACAGGAGAAGGTCCCCCGGGCGAAGGTCCGCCAGCCGCGGGGTGAGGAGGCCGTCCGGGACCCGGTCATAGAGCACGTCCACCATCGGGTCCGCGACGCCGCTTGCGATGCTGTAGAAGCGGGCGGGAAGAGACGGGTCGAGCGTCAACCCGATGGACTGGCCCGGAACGAAATCCCACGGCCGCGGAAAAGAGAGACGCCACGTGTCGGGGGCGATCTCGACATTCGCGGCCACCGGCAGACTCTGCAGCTGGTCCGGGTCGAAGCGATGACCGGGTTTTTCGTTTGCGCCGCGCACGGGAATGATGCGGAGTCCCTTCCTGCCGTTCACGGGCCTCAATGTACACAAAGAATTGCTTGCCGACAGCCCTTCGGGGGACTATGTTCGCTACACCATGTCGAGCGATGACAAGGGCCCGGGGAAAAAAAACGGCGCCAGGTCGGGCATCAGCGCCACTCCCCCCGGTCCCGCAGCTTCCTCTTCCGATCAGCCAGCATCGCCAGCCCCCGATCCTTTCCCTCCCGGCGCACCCGCGCCCGCGGCCGGAGCCGCTGCTCCCGCCGCCCCACCGCAGGGAAGCCCTGCGCCCGGCGGCGCACCACAGCAGCCGGCACTACCGGCCGCGTCGCAGCCTTCGGTTCCTTCCTCCTCGCGGGAGCCGCGGCCGCAGCGCTTCCTCTTCATCTCGAAGTGGGGGCTCATCCACGACCTGGCATGGGAGCTGCGCAAGGAAGGCCAGGAGGTGCGCTACCACATCATGATGAAGTCGGAACGCGAGGTGGCGGAAGGCTTTGTCGAAAAAGTGGACAGGTGGGAAGACTGGAAGGAGTGGGCCGACGTGATCGTCTTCGACGATTGCGAGTTCGGCGCGCTTGCCGACAAGCTCCGCGCGGAAGGCAAGGCCGTGGTGGGCGGCACGCCGTACACGGACAGGCTGGAGATGGACCGTGAGTTCGGCCAGGAAGAGATGCGCGCTGCCGGCATCACCATCCTTCCCCGCTGGGAGTTCGATTCCTTTGACATGGCGATCTCCTTCATCAAGGCGACGCCGGGCCGCTACGTGGTGAAGCCCAGCGGCAAGGCCCAGAATGAGAAGGTGCTCTCCTTCGTCGGCCAGGAAGAAGACGGACTTGACGTCCTCACGATGCTCGAGCACTACAAGAAGGGCTGGGCATCCAAGATCAAGAGCTTCCAGCTCCAGAAGTACGCCTCGGGCGTTGAGGTGGCGGTCGGCGCGTTCTTCAATGGGAAGGACTTCATCGGGCCCACATTCGTCAACTTCGAGCACAAGAGGATGTTCAATGACGACATCGGCCCGCAGACGGGGGAGATGGGAACCGCGGGGTTCTGGCACGGCCCGAACACTCTCTTCCAGCAGACGCTCTTCAAGATGCGGGACAAGCTCGCCGCCACGCGCTACACCGGCTACATCGACATCAACTGCATTGCCAACTCCCGCGGCATCTACCCGCTGGAGTTCACGTGCCGATTCGGCTACCCGACCATCAATCTCCAGATCGAGGGCGTGCTGTCGCGCTGGGCGGACCTGCTTTCCGGCATGGCGCGCGGCCAGCCGGTGACGCTGCGCACGAAGCGCGGCTTCCAGATCTGCGTGGTCATCGCCGTGCCGCCGTTTCCCTTCCTGGACTCCGATGCATTTCGCAAGTTCAGCGAGGACGCGGTCGTGATCTTCCGCAAGCCGATGAATGAGGGAATCCATCCCTGCGACATCCGGCTGGTGGACGGTGACTGGCGTCTCACCGGCAACTCGGGATACGTCATGGTGGTCACCGGTTCGGGCTCCACGATGGACGATGCGCGAAAGGAAGCGTACAACCGGGTGAAGAACATCATCATCCCGAACATGTTCTACCGCACGGACATCGGCGAGCGCTGGCACCGCGACGGGGACCTCCTGCAGACCTGGGGATACCTCCTGTAGCCCGCGCGCGGGCGTGCCCCGCACGGTGCGCGCCCGCGCGCGGTCCCTGCCCTCCCCGCGCAGCCGGGTTTTCCTTGCCCGTGGCGCGCTCGCGGCCGTACTTTCCACCGGGGGTGTTTATGCGGTCATCTTCGCTACGGGTGTGCGCATCGCTTCTTTTTCTCCTGCTGTCGGCGTCTGTCTTTGCCCTGAGCGGCCAGCTCACCTACACGGAAGGCGACGTCTCAATCCGCTCCTCCACCGGCGCGCACCCGGCTGCAATCGGTGACGCGCTGGGCGCGGGTGACGTCATCACCACGAGCGCGCAGTCCCTTGCCGTGATCGACCTTGCCAACGGCACCACGCTGAAGCTGCGGGAGAAAACGACGCTTGCCATCGATTCCATTGGAGACCAGACCTCGGTGAATCTCACGGCGGGCGGCGTGTTCACCACCATTGTAGGAAAGCTCACCGGGCGATTCTCCGTGCGCACCCAGTCGGCGCTCGCCGGTGTGCGCGGCACGGAGTTCTTCATCGCCTATGGCCGCACCATCGACGCGCAGCCCGATGTCTGGCTCTGCGTGAACTCCGGGATCGTCGACGTCTCCATCCCTGACACCGGGCAGGACGTGCAGGTGAAGGCGGGCCTGGGCATCAACATCGTCGGGGGCACGAAGATCACCACCCCGCGGCGCTACCCCTGGACGCGTCATTTGAACTGGAATGTGAATCCCGGCGGTGGGAACGTGCAGGACAGCACGAGCCTGGAAGCGGCATACAGCGACCTGCTCGACCAGGACTACGATTGAGGGGATGAGGGCAGCCATGACGTCACGCACGCTTCTTTTTCTGTTGATGCTCCCCGCGGCCGCGACATTCGCGCAGCCGGTCCCCAACTTCGACCAGGGGCTCGTGGACCTGCAGGCAAGGACTCAGCTTGTGGCGAACTTCGGCAGCTTCGACGTGCTTGCCGAAGTGCTGGGACAATATCGCACGGATGAGAATGCGCTGGGATTCCACGCTGTCACCGTGGGCGGGTACGACCGCGTCCTCCCCAACCTGAAGATCGGGGCATTCTACCGCCTGCAGGCAGGCGCGCGGCACGACGACACCGTGGTGGAGAGCTCTTCGGCTGCAGGCTGGGGCTGGGCGGACACCTCGACGCAGCTCGAGAATCTTTTCATGCTCGACGTGAGCCCGCGCTTCCTTCTTCCCTTTCTTCCGGGCGGCAACTGGGTGCTCATGGTGAAGGGCAGGTTCATCTACTCGACGTATGAGAACGAGATGTCGATCATGGCGCGGCCCGAGCTTACCTGGTTCTGGATGCAGGACCGCGTGCCGCTGCTCAACGTGTCGCTCAGCTACGAGATGTACNNGTCACGCCCGACTGGGGCATCGAGCTCGCGGGGGCCTACAAGACCACGGTGTGGAGCACATCGGCAAACCTGCCCGCAAGCGACGGCTGGACCGCCTACGCGACCTCGGTGGGCTCCTGGGTGCTGTCCCTCGGTGCGGTGATCACCCTGGGCTTCTGAAGGGGCGACGGGGTCCTCTGCTACCGCTGCATCTCCACGACGACCTTGTCCACCTTGGCCAGGTCGCGCTTGTAGAACAGGGATGCCAGCAGGAAAAGAATGCCCGCGAAAGCCGCCATGGCCGGCACGATGAGCATTGCGCCGCTCAACCCGATCTTGTCCGAGATGGCGCCAACAACAATGGGCCCCGTGGAGCTTCCCAGCAGGTTCTGGACGATCACGCAGAGGCTGTACGATATGGCCCAGAGCCCCGGGTGCACGACATCCTGCGTGAGGGCGGAGGCGCCTGACAGGTAGAGGAGCGTGGCAAGTGCGCTCACCATCATCATGATGTACTGCGCTGTGCCCTTGAAGAATGCAAAGGAAACGAGCCAGAGCGCGGCGCTGAGCAGGCTGGACAGACCCGCGAAAAGCGGGCGCGCATTGCCCTTCCTCTTGTTCCACTCGTCCACCAGGTAGCCGCCGAGCGGGGCCCCCACGATGGCCAGGAGCATGATGGAGGATGCCTTGAGACCCGCGGGACCCGTTGCCATGCCCTGCGTCCGCACAAAATAGGACGGAAGCCACGTGAGGTACGCGGCGGTGAGGAATGTGTTCCCCGCGAAAGCCACGTAGGTCAGGATGAGAGAAGGCGTGCGGAGGAACTCCATGACGATCTCCCCGAGGCGCATCTTGCGCGCGGCAGCCACCGGGGTCGCCTGCTTCATCAGCTTGATGGTCTTGTAGTCGCGGGCGAAAAAGAAAAACAG
>PMDT01000019.1:0-1798 GCA_003154555.1 Spirochaetaceae bacterium | reverse complement strand
GATCCCAGCGGGATGGATGCGTTCCACAGTCCCATCATCCGGGAGCGTTTTTCCTGCGGGTACATGGCGGAGAGCATTGCCGTGCCGCCCGGTGCATAGCCCGCCTCGCCCACGCCGACGCCGAGGCGCGTGAGGAAGAGCTGGGGGAATGTCTTGATGAAGATCGCGGCTCCGGTCGCCATGCTCCAGAGCATGACCATGATGCCGACGCTGCGCTTGCGGCTCCAGCGGTCAATGAGGATGGAAACGGGGAAGGTGAAGACGACGATGGACCAGTACACGGCCGATGCGAGCGAGCCCGCCTGGGTGTCCGAAATCCCGAGGTCGGCTTTCAGAAAGGGGATCAGGGACGAGACGATCTCACGATCGATGTAGTCGAACATGTAGAGGAGAAACAGCCCCGCGAAGAGCCAGCCCATGCCCTTCTGCGTGTCCGTGGGCTGTTTTGCGAGCTTCGCAGGGGCGCCCGTTCCACCCGATACCGTGGTCCTTGCCATGTCCAAACCCCCTTGCCCAGAGATGAGCCAAAATACCGAAACCCGCCCCGAATGGCTACCCCTGCGCACGCGCAATTGCTTGTCTTCAGGTTGGATTCCTTTTACAGTCAACGAATAAAAATGATGGAAGTAGCGAGAAGCGGCCGATGCCTCTCCTGAACGTGCCTTTCGTTTTTTCGAGCAATGGCCATCTGCAGCTGAATGAACAGATGAAGGCAGCAGCGCTCCNNGTGCTTTATAGTGAAGCACCAGGCAAAAGCCCCCCGTGATGAAAGCAGGGGCAATATGGACAAGTCGAATGGCGATATTCTCATATTCTCGGCTCCTGGAAAAAAGTCTTCGGTTGAAGTGCGTCTCGAAAAGGACACCGTCTGGCTGTCTTTGGCCCAGATGGCCTTGCTTTTTGAACGAGACAAATCCGTCATTTCACGGCACTTGAAGAATGTATTCGCTTCCCGGGAGCTGATTCGAAAGGCAGTTGTTGCAGAAAATGCAACAACTGCCGCCGACGGGAAAACGCGATTCGCTTGTTGCCATCCACAAAGGAATGGTTTTTCACGAGGAAGTACAACAGGTGCGCGGCTTTTGCTTCCAGGCTTCGACGACCTTCAGTGCATCGCTGCGATCTTCCTGTGGTTTCTTGAGCGGAATACCTTTCTCTATCGGTCCGACGGTGCAAAACGCATTGCGGACAATGCCTTGGTTGCCTTGACTATCATGATCGCCGCGAGTGATCCCGCGGAAAAGGAAGACATCGTCCGGCTGACAATCAATCTCATCAACAGGAAAAACTGAAAATGCCAAGAGGACGATCGGCGGGCGTGGCATCAAATGGGCGGCGCCTGGGGGCGGGAGCTTACCAAGTCCGACTCGCAATCCTCCTGATCACGCCTTGGCATTAAAAAACCCCCGGCGGCGTGCCCGGGGGTTCGCTTTTCGAAACTGGGGAATCAGCTCCGGACGCCTGCCGGGCTCGGGGCGACCGCGGGGCCTGGCGGAACGGCCGTCCCTGCCAGGAGCGCCTTGCGCGCCTTCTCCTCCGCGTCGATGTCGGCTCCCGTGAACTGGCTGTTGTACAGCTCCGCATAGAAGCCGCCCTTCTCCAGCAGCTCCTTGTGGGTGCCTGTCTCGATGATCTTTCCGTGGTTCATCACGAGGATCATCTTCGCCTCGCGGATGGTGGAGAGCCTGTGGGCAATCACGAAGCTCGTCCGGCCCTTCATGAGCTGGGCCATCGCCTTCTGGATCAGGACCTCCGTTCGCGTATCCACCGAGCTGGTTGCCTCGTCGAGGATGAGGAT